>NZ_NCVC01000012.1:0-140342 GCF_002096735.1 Streptococcus mitis
GGATTCGAACCCGTGTTACCGCCGTGAAAAGGCGGTGTCTTAACCCCTTGACCAACGGACCAGAGTTGTTATTTTCAACTCTTACTATTATACAGACTTTTTCTGACTTGTCAACTACTTTTTTGAACTTTTCTAATTAATTTTACAACAGCTTCCGTTCGAGCTGTATGTGGGAACATATCGACCGACTGGATATAATGAAGATCATAGACTTCTACTAAGCGTACTAAATCACGAGCCAAGGTCGAAACATTGCAAGAAATATAGACCATCTTTTCTGGTACATAGGTAAGAATAGTATCTAATAACTTATCGTCCAGACCTGTACGTGGTGGATCCACAATCAGAGCATCTGCTCGGTAGCCTTCCTTATACCAGCGAGGAATAATCTCTTCTGCCGTTCCAGCTTCATAATGAGTATTGTCAAATCCCATTCTTTTAGCATTTCGCTTGGCATCTTCAATGGCTTCTGGAATAATATCCATACCTCTTAATGTTTTAACTTTCTTTGCGAAGGCAAATCCAATCGTTCCAACTCCACAATAAGCGTCAATCAAATGGTCTTCTTTATTAACATCCAAGGCTTTTACAGCCTCACTATAGAGGACTTCTGTTTGTTC
Organism: Streptococcus mitis; assembly: GCF_002096735.1. Lineage (GTDB taxonomy): Bacteria > Bacillota > Bacilli > Lactobacillales > Streptococcaceae > Streptococcus > Streptococcus mitis_CZ. The sequence goes on from NZ_NCVC01000012.1 coordinate 621, forward strand.
AGGATTTAGTTGATAGAATGCTCGAGGAGATAGTGAAAATTCATAATCGAGTACACCTTCTTGAATACTCTCTTGTCCCCAGATAATCTCTGTCTTTTCACCATAAATCTCACTGGTTTTAGCTGTATTGGTATTAACAGCTACTGTCACAACTTCTGGAAAATCTTTAATTAAATCTTTTACCAGCAGGGTTAAATTAAGCTGACGGTTTGTAACAATAATAATCTGAACCTGTCCACTCTTTCTTGCTCGTCGGACCATTATCGTTCTAACACCTAGAACTTTTCTCTCATCCGTGATTGGAATCTGGTGATAAGTAAGTAATTCTGCTAGACGATTAGCAATCACTTGGGTTTCCTTATCTTGTACTAGGCAGTCTTTCAACTCTACTAAATAATGAGAGTTTTGTGCATATAAGCCCGCTTTAACCTGATTCTTAAATTTTCGAGTCTGAAATTGTAACTTAGCACGGTAGTACTTTGGTTCCTGCATTCCAATAGTTGGACGGATTTCATAGTTTTCATATCCTGCAGGAGCAAATTTTTTCAGCGCTTGATGAAGTAAGTCCGTCTTGAACTCTAGCTGCTTATCATAATGCAGGTGCATGATTTGGCAGCCTCCGCACTCATTGTAAATAGTACATGCTGGCACAACACGGAATTTAGACTTCTTGTTGACCTTCAGTAATTTTGCCTCTACAAAGTTACGTTTAATAGAAGTAATCTGACAATAGATATCTTCTCCTTTGAGAGCACCCGGCACAAAGACTAAGGTTTTTTGGTAAAAGCCGATTCTCTCACCATTAATTCCCATGCGCTTGATTTTTAATGGTATTTTTTGTTTCACTTTCAGATTCATACCCCTATCTTATCACATTTTGAGTTATAATAGAACTATGAAAATCACAAAACTTGAAAAGAAAAAAAGACTCTATCTGATGGAGCTTGATAATGACGACAAATGCTACATTACTGAAGATACTATTGTTCGCTTTATGTTATCAAGAGATAAGGTGATAAGCCAAGAGGAATTGAAAGAGATTCAGGACTTTGCTCAATTTTCTTATGGTAAGAATCTAGCCCTCTACCACCTATCCTTTAAAGCACGTACTGAAAAAGAGGTCAGAGAATATCTAAAAAAATACGACATTGATGAAAAAATAGTTTCTCAAGTCATTGCTAATCTTAAAGAAGATAAGTGGATTAATGATAATCAGTACGCTTATGCTATCATCAATGCCAATCAACTTTCAGGAGACAAGGGACCTTATGTACTGACTCATAAATTAGCACAAAAAGGAGTTTTAAAATCTACTATAGAAGAGATCTTGAAAGAATTTGATTTTTCGGAAGTTGCTCAACGTGTAGCTAATAAACTCTTGAAAAAATATGAAGGAAAACTTCCAGCTCGTGCCTTGCAAGATAAGATTATCCAAAACTTGACCAACAAAGGATTCTCTTACTCTGATGCTAAAAGTGCCTTTGATGAGTTGGATAGTCAAGTTGACCAAGAAACGACTCAGGAACTCATCTCCAAGGAACTTGATAAGCAATATGCTAAGTATGCCCGAAAGTATGAAGGATACGAACTTAAACAGCGTTTAACTCAAGTTTTATCACGAAAGGGCTACGATTTTTCGGATATAGCAAGCGCTCTCAGAGATTATCTTTAATATTTTCATGTAAAATTCACAGATTTTAGGTAATTTTATGGTACAATAGTAAACGATAAACTTATAAATTGTAGAAAGTTGGTTAGTTATGAAGCTTCCAAAAGAAGGCGACTTTATTACAATTCAAAGTTATAAGCATGATGGGAGTCTCCACCGAACTTGGCGGGACACCATGGTACTAAAAACAACAGAAAACGCCATTATTGGTGTCAACGATCATACACTGGTTACCGAAAGTGATGGTCGTCGTTGGGTCACTCGAGAACCGGCTATTGTTTACTTTCACAAGAAATATTGGTTTAATATCATTGCCATGATTCGTGATAATGGAATCTCCTACTATTGCAACATGGCTAGCCCCTACTATCTGGATGAAGAAGCACTAAAGTATATTGATTACGATTTGGATGTTAAAATTTTTACAGATGGGGAAAAACGTCTCTTGGACGTTGAGGAGTATGAGCGTCACAAACGCAAAATGAATTATTCTGATGACTTGGACTATATTTTAAAAGAACATGTCAAAATTCTTGTTGATTGGATTAATAATGGACGTGGTCCTTTCTCAGAAGCCTATGTAAACATTTGGTACAAGCGCTATGTAGAACTAAAGAATCGGTAAAGTTGTCAAACTGGGGTTAAGACCCCGGTTTTTTTATTTTAAAAACCCAGCTTTACAGCTGGGGTGATTTCTATATATCTAATTTCGTAACAGTAAATTTGATGTGGGAATAGTCTTTTTCAACATCCTTATCCAGCAAGAAAGCTGTAGCATCTTTCTTAACCTGAACCAGGTCAATATTCTGAGCTTGGGCTGCATAGACACAACCACAATAACATTGACGGTAAATGTCATACTCTTCACACATCTCTACCGAACGTTTGTAGCCTTGATTTTTCTTGAAATCACTTGGAAGATAGTGGGTTGTATAAATTTTTTGCACATCGATTCCGATACTATTAATGGTTTGAGAATTCTTATGAGGACTGATGGTCAAGGCTGAGCCAAAGTAGTCAAAGCCCAAGTCCATAGCCACTTGAGCTGTCTTATCCAGTCGGTAGTCAAAGCAAACCTGGCAACGGTCGCCACCTTCAGGCTCTTCTTCCAAACCTCGAACCAGTTTACGATATTCGTTAGGTTCATAAGGAGCTTCTAGGTATTGAACGCTATTGCCAGTTCGCTCATTGAAATCACTGACAAACTTTTTAGTCACATAGGCACGCTTATGGTATTCTGCCTTGGGATGGATATTAGAATTGGCAAAATAGATTGTCACATCTGCATACTTGGTCAAATATTCGAGGGTATAGGTACTGCAAGGGGCACAGCAAACGTGCATGAGAATGGTTGGCCGTTGCTCATTTTTCTCCCATACTTGTACCATCTTCTGCATGACACGGTCATAATTAATCTTCTGATTGAGGTTCATCTTGCTCAGAATTTCTTCTACATCGATCATGTTCTTCTCCTTTTTCTAGTCTTATTTTATCATATAAGTTAGGAGAGCTCAAATCTATTTAGAAGTGAATATCATAAAAAGGAGGAATAGCCATTCCCTCCTTTTGTGTTTTTTATAAGTTGTTTTCTATAGAAAGCTTACATCATCCCACCCATCATACTTGGATCCATTGCTGGAGCTGGGGCTGCTGGTTCTGGTTTATTGGCTACGACTGCTTCCGTAGTCAAAATCAAGCTGGCTACAGATGCTGCATTTTGTAGAGCTGAACGACTCACTTTAACTGGGTCGATAATCCCTTGATCAATCATGTTAACCCATTCGCCAGTTGCTGCATTGAAGCCTGTACCAACTTCAGCATTTTTCAAACGATCGATAACGATAGAGCCTTCAAATCCTGCATTGTGGGCGATTTGACGAACAGGTTCTTCCAAAGCACGGAGAACAATATTGCGACCCGTTGCTTCGTCTCCTGTTAATTCCAAATCAGCTACGGCAGGGATAACATTTACAAGGGCTGTTCCACCACCTGCAACGATTCCTTCTTCAACAGCTGCACGAGTAGCGTTGAGGGCATCTTCAATGCGGAGTTTCATTTCTTTCAACTCAGTTTCAGTTGCAGCTCCGACCTTAATAACCGCTACACCACCTGACAATTTCGCCAAGCGTTCTTGCAATTTTTCACGGTCAAATTCAGAAGTTGTGGTTTCGATTTGAGACTTGATAACTGCAACACGGTGAGAAATCGCTTCAGGATTTCCAGCACCTTCTACGATAACCGTGCTATCTTTGTCCACAGTTACTCTCGCTGCTTGACCAAGTGCTTCAATTGTAGCATCTTTCAACTCAAGACCTAGGTCTTCTGTGATAACTGTTCCGCCTGTTAAGATGGCAATGTCTTCAAGCATGGCTTTGCGACGGTCACCAAAACCAGGTGCCTTGACTGCTACCACGTTGAAGGTTCCACGAATCTTGTTCAAAACAAGAGTTGGAAGAGCTTCGCCATCTACATCATCCGCAATAATCAAGAGTGGACGATTGCTTTGGAGAATACTTTCTAGGAGTGGCAAGATTTCTTGGATATTTGAAATCTTCTTATCAGTAATCAAAATGTATGGATTTTCAAGATCAGCTACCATTTTTTCGCTATCTGTCACCATGTACTGTGAAAGGTAACCGCGGTCAAACTGCATTCCTTCAACAACTTCAAGCTCTGTTTCCATACCACGTGACTCTTCGATAGTGATGACTCCATCTTTGCCAACTTTTTCCATAGCTTCAGAGATGTATTCACCGACTTTTTCAGAACGAGAAGAGACGGCTGCAACTTGAGCGATAGCTTCTTTGTTGGCAACAGGAATAGCATTGTTTTTCAAGGCTTCAACTGCTGCAGCAACTGCTGTTTCAATCCCACGACGAATTCCGATTGGATTGGCACCTGCTGTGACATTTTTGATTCCTTCACGGACAATTGCTTGGGTCAAAACAGTTGCAGTTGTAGTCCCGTCACCTGCGATATCATTGGTTTTTGAAGCTACTTCTGATACCAATTTGGCACCCATATTTTCAAAATGGTCTTCCAACTCGATTTCTTTGGCAATGGTCACACCGTCATTGGTAATCAAGGGTGAACCAAATGATTTTTCAAGAACTACATTACGACCTTTTGGTCCCAAGGTTACTTTAACAGTATCTGCAAGGATATCGACACCACGGACCATAGCTGAACGAGCATCAGATGAAAATTTAATTTCTTTTGACATACTTACTTTCTCCTTCTATTTTTCAATGATAGCCAAGATGTTAGCTTCGCCTACGATGATGTACTTTTCATCGCCATCTTTGACATCAAGACCTGCGTGAGCTTCAACCAAGACACGGTCTCCAGCTTTAACACTTGGAGCAACCAAGTCACCGTTCAAGGTACGAACACCTTGTCCAGTAGCCACAACTTGAGCTGTTTTGGTTTTTTCTTGGGCTGAACCTGCGAGGACAAAACCTCCAACAGTTTGTTCTTTTTCTTCTACTTTTAAGACCACACGGTCCCCTAATGGTTTCAACATCTGATTTCCTCCATAATGAGATAGATATCATTAGCACTCTTTACAATTGAGTGCTAATTCATAGTTCTATTGTATCACTTGGTCAGAAATAGTCAAGAAAAAAGTCTGACTTTCTCAAGATAAAAAGCCTGAGACCAACTCAGACTTTTTAATGTTTAAAATGGCAATTTCTCCTCTTCCAAAACCAAATCTGCCAAATCCTGTCCTGCATTATTTTCACGAATGGCACGTTGGGCACGACTTTCCAAGAGTTGGAATCCTGTGACAAGTACTTCAGTCACATAGTTCATCTGACCATTTTTCTCAAAGCGACGGGTACGAAGTTCTCCATCCACAGAAATAAGACTACCTTTGGTTGCGTAGCTTGCCAAAGTTTCTGCTAGTCTACCCCAAAGGACCATATTGACAAAATCAGCTTCGCGTTCCCCGTTTTGGTCTTTGTAACGACGATTTACAGCGATAGTTGCTCGCGCTACTGACTTGTCATTATTGGTTTTGTGCAATTCTGGTGTAGACGTTAAACGTCCAATCAAGATAACTTTATTATACATATTTTCTTCCTCCTACTTATCTATTCGTAGGAAATCAAAAAAAGTTACAGAAATTTGTAACTTTTCGAGGAAATTTTTTACTTTTTATGAACCATGAAACCTGTTGCTTGTTGATTGGCCATAATGGTCATATCTGTAATCTGCACACGACGAGGTTGACTGGTCACATAGACTACTGTATCTGCAATATCCTGAGCTTGCAAGGCTTCAATTCCTTGGTAAACGGACGCAGCCCGCTCTTTGTCACCATGAAAACGCACTGTAGAAAAATCTGTTTCGACAATTCCAGGCTGAATGGTGGTCACCTTGATATCTGTTGAAATGGTATCAATTCGCAGTCCATCTGAAAAGGTCTTAACCGCTGCCTTGGTAGCTGAATAAACTGCTGCACCCGCATAGGCATAGATTCCTGCGGTTGAGCCCATATTGATGATATGTCCTTGATTGGCTTTTACCATTGCTGGCAAGAAACAGCGAGTGACTGCCATCAAACCTTTAACATTGGTATCTAACATTGTTAACATATCCAGCTCTTCATAATCCTGATAGGGTGCTAAACCTAGAGCCAGACCGGCGTTATTAACTAAGATGTCAATATTCCCTATCGTTTCTAGAATATTGGGGCAAACAGTCTTCAACATGGTTATATTCGTCACATCTAGTGGAAAAGTCCAGACATTTTGATTTGGGAAGGCTTCTGCAAAATCCGCCTTAAGAGTTTCTAGTCTGTCTATCCGTCGTCCAGTTAGAACGACATTCTCCCCCTGTTCCAGATAAGCACGCGCAATCGCTTCACCAATTCCTGATGTCGCTCCTGTAATCACAACATTTTTTGCCATCTTATTTCCTTCTAGCTAGTCTATCAGATATTAACAACTTCTTAGGCAGTCCAGTGTTTAGCTGGATCAAATGGAGTTCCGACAACTTGGTCTTCTGATAATTCAATAATACCACGTTTTTGCGGAGCATTTGGCAGATGCAATTCACGAGGACTACACATCATGCCAAAACTCTTTTCACCACGAAGCTCACCTGGGAAAATAAGATTGCCTTTTGGCATCATAGCTCCAGGAAGAGCTACAATGGTTTTCAATCCAACACGCGCATTAGGAGCCCCTGCAACGATTTGCACTGTCTTGTCACTTGCGACTGCAACTTGGCAGATGTTGAGGTGGTCACTATCTGGATGGGCTACCATCTCAACGATTTCACCAACAACAAACTTAGGTTCCTTGTCATTAACAATTTCTTCTGTAAAGCCTTCTGCCTGTAATTCTTGGTTCAAACGAGCGACTTGCTCATCTGATAAAAATACTTGACCGCGCTCTGCGATTTCAAAGAAAGTTGAAACTTCGAAAATATTCCACGCCACTGTTTCCCCATTATCTTTGAGAAAAACACGGGCTACCTTGCCTTTGCGCTCCGCATCCAGTTTGGCATCTCCGCTATTTTTCACGATGACCATAAGGACATCACCGACATGTTCTTTGTTATATGTAAAAATCATTGTTTCCTTTTCTCCTATTTCAGTCCTGCTAAAAAGTCGTTAATTTGTTGCTTGCTTTTACGGTCGCGATTGACAAAACGGCCGATTTCCTTATCCTTTTCTAGAACAACAAGGCTAGGAATCCCGTAAACATCCCAGAGTTTGGCCAAATCCATATACTGGTCTCGGTCCACACGAATAAAGGTGAACTCTGGATTGGTCTCCTCAATTTCTGGTAAGGCAGGATAGATATAACGACAATCGCCACACCAGTCTGCTACAAAAAGAAAGACCTTCTTGCCATCTTTTTCTACTAAAGATGCCAATTCTTCTAAACTTGCTGGTTGTATCATAAGACTTCCTCCTCATAGACTAGGTCTTCATTTTCATAGACAAAGGTATAATGACGGCCATCCTCAAAAATGACGCCACCAACCAAGCTCTCTAGACTGCTTTCATAAACTTGAACATAGAGGGTCGCAATTTCCCCCATGTCTGAAAAATGGTCTCGTACAATCGCTGTCAACTCTTCCTGAGTCTTCATGAGCTTATGGTCATCTGCAACTTTTTTCGTAGCAAGGGCAAGGCTCCCAATACCAAGCAGAGCCAGACCTGCAATCCACATTTTTTTAGCTTTCATACCATTCATTTTAACACAAAAAAGGTTTTAGGACAAATGAGGAAGCAGCAGAAACGCAAGTAAAAAGCCCCTTCCTTTAAGGAAAAGGACTTCTTATTCTTATTGCCAGGCACCTGAGTTGCCAACGTAGTAACCATCAGGTGTATAGGTATTGCGAAGCATCTTACCTGATGAAGCCAGATAATACCACTTGCCATTATCTTTGACCCAATTATTCGCTAGCATGGCACCAGAAGAACTTACATAATACCATTCTCCCTTGTCATAAATCCAAGCGCTTGCTTTCATAGCTCCTGAAGTTGATAAATAGTACCACTTGCCTTGATAGTAAAGCCAGTCACTCGCAATCATGGCTCCTGATGATTTAAAGGCATACCAGTTGCTACCTTGATAAAGCCAAGTTTGATTGAACATGACTCCTTTATCATTCATAAAGTACCAAGTTCCCTTGTCATAAACCCAATCCTTATGCACTAATTGACCTTGTTTTTGATAGTACCAGTTTTGATTTGATTTTAGCCAACTTTCTGCTTTTACAATTGGATAAAGTTCTTTGAAAGATCCTCCATCATCATATTTATGACTGATAGATTTTGGTTTTTCTAGCTTCAACTCGTCATTATCATAATTTGCCCAAGCAAAAACTTTTTGACCATTAACAGTCTCTGGTAAGGCAGCAGTGTAAGTCTTGGTTTGATAATCCCATTTAGCATCGAGGTAGGTGTATTGATCATTTGATTCTTCAATACGATAGTAACCTCTCTTTCCACTATCATTATGAATATCATCCACAACTTTCGTTGACCAGGTCTTTACTTCGTTTCCGCTCTTAGCCTCGACCTTGATATCTCCTCTATAGCCATATGGAACATAGAAATTCAGGTAACGCCCTTCTTCCCCGATCATAGACTTGTCCTTTTCTTGACCTAGGAAATTGACAGTCTGATCTTGACCATCGAGACTGACCGTCCACTCGATTTTCTCGGTTTTTGGCAAATCCAAGACTTTGATATCCACTTCATGACCATTGTTAAACCGAAGAATCTTGCCATCTTGATACTGTACTCCACACTTAACAACCCATTCTTCTTTAAGCTCAAATGCCTGACCTGAATGTGGAAAAGCCAGTAAAGCTAGACCAGCTAGAGACAAACCAAATAATGTGATTTTTTTCATCGTAGATCCTCCTTAGGATTTTTTATGTTAATTATATCACTATGTTTTTAATTTGCAAATATTATCCTAAATATGCAAGCAAAAAACCTCTGAGATTCTTCTCAAAGGTTCTGATTTGGCTAATTACTGTTCTCAACTGCTGCAGTGACAAAGGCAGTGTAGAGTTCTTCTGGACGATTTGGACGGCTTGACAGTTCAGGGTGATACTGACACGCTACAAAGAATTTATTTTCAGGAATTTCCACAATTTCGACCAAACGATTGTCTGGAGAAACTCCTGAGAAGACAAATCCTGCTGCCTCAAACTGCTCACGGAAGGCGTTGTTAAACTCATAACGGTGACGGTGACGGCGTTGCACCACTTCTTGATTGTGATAAGCGGCCGCTGCTTTAGAGCCACGTTTCAACTTAGATGGATAAAGACCCAAGCGAAGGGTTCCACCCATATCCTCAACATCAATCTGATCACGCATGATATCAATGATAGGGTATTTTGTTTCTGGTGCAAGCTCTGCAGAATTGGCACCTTCAAGCCCCAAAACATGACGAGCAAACTCGATACAAGTCAACTGCATGCCCAAGCAGACTCCCAACATTGGAACATCATTTTCACGCGCATAGCGAATGGCTTGGATTTTACCTTCCGTACCACGTTGACCAAAACCTCCTGGTACGATGATTCCGTCTGCATCAGACAAAAGCTCTGCCACATTCTCTGCTGTCACATCATTGGCATTGATCCAATTGATCTTAACTTCTGCGTCGTTGGCATAACCAGAGTGTTTCAAGGCTTCAACCACAGAAATGTAGGCATCTTGCAACTCAACATACTTACCGACAAGGGAAATCTTGACTTGTTTCTTGAGGTTCATGACCTTGTCCACCATAGCTGACCACTCTGTCATATCCGCTACTGGTGCGTCTAATTTCAAATGGTCACAGACAATTTGATCCATACCTTGAGCCTGCAAATTCAGTGGAATTTGGTAAAGGTGTTCAACATCCAATGATTCGATAACAGCTTCTGGTGCCACATCACAGAACTGGGCTAGTTTGTTTTTAATTCCTTGACCAGCTGGCTCTTCTGTACGAATAACCAACATATTCGGCTGGATTCCCAATCCACGTAATTCTTTGACAGAGTGTTGGGTTGGTTTGGTTTTCATTTCACCAGCAGCCTTGAGGTATGGAAGCAAGGTTGTGTGGATGTACATAACATTATCCGCCCCCACATCTGCCTTCATCTGACGAAGGGCCTCTAGGAATGGCAAGGACTCAATATCTCCTACTGTTCCACCAACTTCTGTGATAATGACATCAGAGTCTGTCGTTAGAGCGGCGCGCTTGATTTTTTCTTTCAAGGCATCTGTGATATGAGGAATGACCTGAACAGTTGCCCCAAGATATTCTCCACGACGTTCCTTACGAAGAACTTCACTGTAAATTTTACCAGTTGTCACGTTGGAATATTTGTTAAGATTGATATCGATGAAGCGTTCATAGTGACCCAAGTCCAAATCTGTCTCAGCTCCGTCATCTGTCACAAAAACTTCCCCGTGCTGATAAGGACTCATGGTTCCCGGATCAATATTGATATAAGGGTCAAATTTTTGAATGGTTACTTTAAGACCTCGATTTTTCAAGAGACGACCCAGACTTGCTGCTACAATCCCTTTCCCAATAGACGATACCACACCACCAGTTACAAAAATATATTTCGTAGACATAGATTCCTCTTTCTAAAATGCTCAAGGCCTTGTTAACTACGAGGGGACATAGAAAACAAGACCCTACTAATAAGAATAATCTGGAACGACTGCACCAGATTCACAACCAAAATACAAGAAGATAACTTCTTGAAAAAACAAAAATAGCTCCCTAAGAACTAGGGAGCCCCGACCTCTAAAAGAGGTGCCCGAACAATATGATACCTAAAAATAGGATAATTGTCAATAGCTAACTTTTATTCCTCGATGTTTTCAGTATCATCATCTGAAAACTCGTCGTCTTCTTCGTTGAGATCCACGTCTTCACCCAAGTCATCAGGAGCGATTTCGTTGATTTCCGCATCGTAAGCTTCCACTTCATTTTTCTCATCATCTGGATTTTCATCATCGTATGAAAGTGCTGGATCTGCTTCGTATGCGTCTTCGTCTTCTGGATCATCCGCATTATAGTCAATGGCATCTGAATCACCATCCATGAAGGCATTGACACGTTTTTTCTTAGCTTTTGGTGCTACTTCATCGTCGTCATTTTCTTCAAGAGCGATGATTTCTTCGTCGATTTCGTCTACACCATACCATGAACGAAGACCCCATTTGTTATCTCCAAGTGAGATGAAGCTACCGTCAAAGTTCAACTCTGTGTAGAACAAAGGCAAAGCTTCACGGATATCGCTGTTTGATGTTCCAAGGTAGTTTTGAATTTCGTTTACAAGATCGCTAAAATGCATCTCGTGATCACGACCACGAAGTTCCAAGATAGCACGCGCTACCTCAATCATAGATAGTTCACTTTTTTCTTGCCCAGCAAATACTTCTAATTCCAAAGCGTTTCTCCTCATTTATACTACTATCGCCAGAGCGAACAAACTCTGACCTCATTTTATCATGTACTCTTTATTGTACGATAATTTTGAGGAATAGTCAAAGGTTAAATGGGGGAAAGTAACAGGACTTTTGATTTTTTTGCTACCCAGCCGATGGCATCGCTAGGTGGATTTTCAATATCAATCCAGATGAATTCAATACCGATTTCTCCATTTTTAAACTTAGTCAAACGAATACCGTTGATTTCCAGTTCATTGAGTCGTTGACCTGTCAAGACTTCTCGTTCCTTCAACTGGAAAACGCCACGTAAGATCCAATTGCCAAGAATTTCTTGCTTATCGGTTGACTGAATTGCCTTACCAGCTTCTTGATTTATATAGGCATTAATAACATCACCAGAAGATAAAAAGCGTAGTTTAAAGGTTCTTTCCTCTTTGGATAGAGCTAGTTTTTTAGTCCCAGGTTCAAAAGTTCCAAATCCAGAACCAAAGAAGTCGGGCCTTTCGTCATGGAAGTTTTTGGAATCAGGTAGCGGGATGTAAACTTCGCTAACTGGACGATAAACTAGCTGTTCAATTTCTTTAATGAGTTTTTCATTGCCAGTATTATGGGCAAAGTGAATCAAGTTCTCACGAATCGCCTTCATCTGAACTTTTTCTTCCTTACTGGTCCACTTTTTCAAGAGAATTTCTTCTAGGGAGAAAGTCACAAAAGCTAGTTCTTCAGGAGCTAAATTGTCCTTGAATTTATTCTGAATCTTTAAAATCCGTGGTAAACGATCTTTTTTGGCTAGTTTTGATCCACCGTTAAAGGCATTGAAACCAGAGTTTTCTTCCACATTTCCATGTTTATCTGTAATAGCCCAAGACACTGTTTCTAAGATCTCAGTTTTATCCTTTTCAGCTGTCAGTAAATGAAGATTTTCAAATAGCGAAAAAGGATCTTCGATATAATGGACATCCCAAGTATCTACCACAATGTCTTTATTATTAAAAGTCATGTGGAGCTGACTGTCAGCTGCCGTGTACTTGTAGTGGTGTTGCCCATCCGTAAATCGAAAATTGGTTGGATTGTTTTTGGTAGTTGATCCTTCAATGACCAGATTATCAATATCAACTGGCAAATAAGATGTTTCACCGACAAAAATCTTAGGATTTTCTCCCTTTGGTGTTGGCATCAGAACGTGATAAACTGCTTCAACATTGACCGAGTCCGAACTAAATCCCTTGATTTGTGCCTTAGAAGATTCGATTCTCTGATTTCTTAAGGACGCAATCTTTCGTGCCAACTCTTCATAGCGTTGATAGTTTTGCTTGTCTGCCGTTTCTTTATCTGCTGAGATATCTGCATGGAATTTGATATCACCCAACAAGTCCGTCCAATCTTGAGAATCCTTCTTAAACTGAGCGATCTTTTGGTCTCCAGAATTAATCCCAAAAGACTTAATACCCACTAGGTATTTATGATTTTCATCCACAACGACAGAGGCATCATAGGAGGTATTTGCAATATCTTCCCCAACCGCATTAAAAGCCTTCTGGAAGACTGTTTCTTGAAATTTAGAATTAACAATCGGAGCAACATAATTCTCTGTTTGTCCCTCATCTTCGGACTCAGCCTTTTGAGAGAAAGCTTGGCTCAAGCTAGCGAAGTTGGTAATTAAGGTTTTGTATTTTTCTTTTTGTTCAGACTTTAGATATTCCCACATAAGCACCCTCTTTTCTATTTTCAGTATATCAAAAGAAGATTAGTTTTTCACTAATCCTCTTTATATATTCGTTAATTAATACTGTAAAATTCAAGATTGCCTCGTTTTTTAACCAATTTTAAATAATCTTCACCAGACAGAAGGGCTAGACCATCATCATAAGATTGGATTTTTTCAAGAGCTTGATCATAGCTATCTACAAAGTCCTTGACATAGGATTGCCCTTCAAATTGTCCATTCATCTTGGTGTAGATAATAGCGAATTTTCCTGAGCGGTTAAGTTGAGATTGCCCTTGGCTGTCATTCAAGGCCTTGGCAACATTTTTCGCGATGCGTTTAATCACGGGAACGACTACGCTATTTCCAGCCTGCTTGTATAGCTGACCATTGGAAACTCCTTCTGGGATTTTAAAGGATTTAGGATAGCCTTGAACATTAAAGGTTTCTTTCGGTGTCAACTTGCGAATCTCACCGCTGTCTGTCAAAATCAATGGAACGTTGTGTCCACCTGTTCCCATATTGGCTGTCAAGGTAGGAACAACGCCGTTTTTATTTTCACGGACATACTGACGGCGCCATTGGTAAACGGTGTCTTGACTGGTAACTTCAAACTTCAACTGGTCGTAGAAATTCTGCTTGCCTTCACGGTAGTAGTAGACCTCGTCTAGCTTATCATCAAAGTTAATCACATCCTGAAGACTCGTAGTCAGCTTAATTTCCTCTGGAAATTCAAACAAATCATAAGCTTCCTTAGTATCAAAACCAACGATGTAGATTCGTTCACGGTTTTGTGGGATATTCCCATAGTCTTTCCCGTTGAGAACCTTCCACTTAATAAAGTAGTTGTTCTCAGTCAAGGCTTCACGAATAACCTTGAAGGTATTACCATGGTCATGACCGACCATGTTCTTGACATTTTCGATGAAAATGGCACGAGGTTTGCATCCATCAATCATGCGAAGCAATTCGAAGAAAAGATCCCCACGATCATCATCAAATCCCTTGCGATAACCCGCAATGCTAAAGGCCTGACAAGGGAAACCTCCCATAATCACATCCACGCGCTCAGCTGGAATGTCCTCTGGCTGAACATCGTGAATATCACGACCATCCAAATAGGTATCTGGATGGTTTAATTGATAAGTCTGACGCGCATACTTATCAAATTCATTGGCGTACACCACTCTGAACTCGTTGGTCTGTTCAAATCCCAACTCAATTCCTCCAACACCTGAGAAGAAGGCTGCAATATTGTACTTCTCAGGTCGGTTCGAACTTACAGAATTTGTCATGTAGTAACCTGCTTTCTAAGAAATTTGTTTAACTATACTAGTATATCATTTTTAAATTAATACTGAAATATAAACATTTTCCATATATATATGATATAATGAATATATAAACTTAAGGAGGTGCATAATGCCAAAACAAGGAGACCAATTCATAGTAGAACTTAAAAAAACTAATATTGACTGGGGCACATACAGGAATACAAATTCTCGTCCTCAGATAACAGGAGAATGTTATATCCCAATTCCAAGTTCAGCAGCACATCAGTATGGAATATTTAATTCTAAACATACTCAAGGAAAAGATGTTTTAGGACAAAATATATTTAATGCTAGATCAACAGATGGATACTTCGTTGGAATAGTAAAATCATCAGGAAATTCTCGGGGTGGAGATCCCTATGCTAAAAATCTTTCTGGTCACAGAAACTTGAGAGCTTTTAACGACTGGTTCAATCAAATGAATGTAACCGTTGGGACAAGAATCAAAGTAGAGTGGACTAGTCCCGACGATATTATATTGACGATTCTCTAAATGTAATTACACAAATAAGAACCTCATGATAATAATGAGGTTCTTATTTTTATTCTCTCACTTAAGTAGATTTTGAATCTTTTCATCGACATAACTCTCATACAAATCAAAGTTTTTATTCTCTACTACTCTATCATAATATCTTACTAATTCAAAAGGTACTCCAAAATCACTTAATTTTCGAGCAGTATTAGTAAGAGCATTATACTCTAGCCTTTGTAGAAGAATTTGAATTCCAGCAACATTGTCAAAATCTTTTCTATAAACTTGTGAATAATGGAATCTATATAATAAATCAAATACTCCTAAATACTTTACAAGATGATATTTAAATGTAGTATAAATTAATTTAGAGGTTCTACTAATTGCTTTATCTTTACTCAGTTTCTGTTCCTCTACATAGTAATCCACTGTTCCTAAAAATCCATTCTGTAAATAACTTGCTAACTGTATAACAATTAAAGAGAACTGTTTTTTCCCAACTTTCTTTTCCATTAATTGTTTTAAATCAGAATTAGAAACAAATTCAGAACAAATATTAATAACCGTTTGAAATCCTTCCCAATGAATTTCTTTACCTTTAGATGTATTTAAGACTCGCTTTAATTGTTCGATTTTTTGAAACTCTGCTGGAGACATTTTTTTAATTCGATTATAAATAGAGATTTTATCCAAAGGGCCTATCGCTTTATATGAATGAAAAATAAAATTTGGTAATCCCGATTCTTGTTTTGCCTCATTGATTTCATCTTTAAACTTTCTATCATCATCTGTCAAAAATTCATCTAAAGTTACTTCTAAATCAATGTCAGTTTTATTGTTACGATTATCATAATTTTTATGTTCAATTTCTGCCTGTTGCGAATTAATTAGAGTTTCAAATTGTTTTGTTAAATCAATAACATTACCACTATAATGGACATTAAAACGACCTGCTCTCCCAGCAATATTTTTAGCATCAAACTGTTTTAGTCTCTTTTTCCCCTTTTTGATAGCAGTAACAATCAAATTTTTGGCAGTCGTATTCACACCTTCAGTAATTGTTGTTGTAGAAAAAAGACATTGTAAATCACCTTTATTGAACAAATTAATTAATTCATTCTGAATATATTTTGGTATCCCTGCATGATGAATTCCGATTCTCTTTTCAAGTGCTCTATATAGAATCCAATCATACCCAAAGGTGTTTCCCACATGATTCAAAAAAATAGAATATAGTTCCTCATCTTCGCTATAATGTTTTTCTGAGATAAGAGAAAGATATTCATCATTTTCCAACAAATGATTTGCTAGTCTTTCTACCTCTGACTTTCTTCCACAATAAATCAAAGTATTATCATCTATTTTTACAATTGTTTGTATTACTTTATCTTGTAATGATGAAGCACCATGATCTAATCTATATTTTATATTTCCAAGTTCAAACTTATTTCTATCAATATGTGTAATATTCTTAGACACAATCTCAACATCATTATATTCAAGTATTTTAAATTTGTTAAATAGAGTAAAATTATTAAATGAATTTATTTCTGTTTCAAGTTTTTGAAATTGAATATAAGGCCCAGCAAGCAAAATATCTTTACTATTGCGACATACATATTCTAAAGCAAGTCTATAGGCAGTATCCCTTTCATTTTCTTCTGGAGTATCATTATCTATAATGAAATCATTATCTATTTTATATATTTCATCTACGAAAGAAAAATTAAAATATCTAGTATTATTATCTAAAAATGACAGATATCGTTCAGGAGTGTAAATAAAAATATTTTTTTCGCCAAGTTCTTCCTCGGATATTTCGCTTAGTGTATGTATTTTATATGTAGAGAAAAATTCATCATTTTGCAACTTTAAATAATTTTCTGATAACAAGCTAATAGTAGGAAAAATTAACAATATGTTAGAATATCCCATCTTTTTTATAATTGCATAAACAATAAAAGTTTTACCAAATGAAGTTGGGGCAGAAAGGATATACCTATTATCAAAATGGAATTCAAATAATTCTAGAACTTCTTTTTGATATTTATGTAACATATAATTATTCAAAGTTAAATGTGCTTCATTTAAAAACGAGCTTATGGATAATAAATTCATATCCTCTTGATTTATTTCATTACCTTCTTGATATTTTCTTTCAAGTAGCTCAAAGTATTGTGGTACTCCAGCTTCATTTGCTATATAACGCAAAAAATTTAAATCACTACTTGTAAGTTCGTCTATTTTAACAGCGTCGTAATAGTCACAAGTTGCCTTGACAAAGATACCTCTTCTTTCAGGGTATCGTTTGTATAAATTCAATTCCTTAATTAGATGAGCGGTTCTTTCGTTTCTATCCATTCAATCACTTCTTCCTTTAATTTATTAGAATCATCAACAGGTAAGAGCATTACAAATATACTAACCTTTATTTTAATAGCTAAATTTAACGAATATTTTCCTAACTCCCTATTGATTTTATCTACACTGGATGCAATTGATTTTTCGTAATCGTAGGTTTGCTGTTTTTGATATGCAATAAAAACAGGATACACTAATTCAATATTATTATTTTGTAATTCATCGGTAAGAATAATATCAGGATTATCTTCCCATTTTTTAATTATTCCTTCTAAAATTGGATGCAAATGAGAGATATTATCTTTCTCATTAATAATTGCAAACATATGATTATTCAAATAGTCATCTGAAATAGAATAATTTATCTTGAAAAGTACAGAGTTGATTCCAGATGTAAAACTTTGATGAAATTTTGCTTCTCCAAACCAGAGTTCTAAATTTCCTTTATTATCAATAATATGAAAAGCATCAAACCCTTTTGGTTCAGACTTTTCAAGAGGTGAATAAAAATAACCTCTAGCAATTAGAACATCCGTATGAAAATAATTTCTTAAAAATAAATCTAAAAGTACTTCCCCATAAAATCCGTATTGAAGTTTTGTTTGAGAGAAATCGTTTTCATTATATTTTAATTTAGTTTTGATCACCTTTGTTTGTTCTCTATCCAAATTATCATAATCAATCTTAAATTCATTCTCAGCGAATTCAACAATTCCATTATAAATTATCTTTGAAATGTCATTATCATTGCCTTTAAAACAATATTCATCCTTTCCAGCAGTTGTTAAATTACTCTTATTAATTGAAGTTACTTGTTCTTGTTCGTCAGTAAGTATAATAGGAAAAGTATAATTTACTATTGCACTATTTATTAATTTTCTAAGATTATCTCTCAATATCCCACTCCCGACCCAATAAATATTGATTTCATTATACCAAAAAAACACGGTTCATCACCGTGTTTCTGTGTTTATTTCACCAACTTCTTCATCTCATCGATACGTGCTACAGTCGCGTCGTACTTAGCTTGATAGTCGGCTTGTTTGTCGCGTTCTTTTTGGACGACTTCTGGTTTGGCATTGGCTACGAAGCGTTCGTTAGAGAGCTTCTTGCCGACCATGTCCAGTTCTTTTTGCCATTTAGCCAGTTCCTTGTCGAGACGAGCTAGTTCTTCTTCGACATTTAGGAGATCTGCGAGTGGCAGGTAGATTTCTGCTCCTGTGATGACACTTGACATAGCGAGTTCAGGTGCAGGGATGTTTGATGCGATTTCCAAGTGTTCTGGATTTGTGAAGCGTTTGATGTAGTTGACATTGCTGTTAAAGAAGGCTTCCAAGTCGCTATCGCTTGTCTTAACAAGGATGGTGATTGGCTTACTTGGTGCTACGTTTACTTCCGCACGCGCATTACGAACGGCACGGATCAAGTCTTTGAGGCTCTCTACACCTGTGTGAGCAGCGAGGTCTTCAAAGGCTGGATTAACAGTTGGGTATTCTGCTGTCACGATAGAGCCTTCTGAGATTTGCCCAAAGATTTCCTCTGTCACGAATGGCATGATTGGGTGAAGGAGACGAAGAATCTTGTCCAAAGTATAAAGGAGAACAGAACGTGTGATAACTTTCTCTTCTTCATTATCGCTGTAAAGGACTTCCTTAGTCAACTCAACGTACCAGTCCGCAAACTCATCCCAGATAAAGTTGTAGAGGATGTGACCAGCCACACCAAACTCAAACTTGTCAAAGTTGGTAGTTGCTTTTCCGATGGTTTCATTGAGGTTGTGGAGAATCCAGCGGTCAGTGACGTTTCCAGCTTCCTTGTTGACAACTTTTTCCACATTGGCAGTTGCTTGCTCAAGGGTCAAGCCTTCATTGTTCATGAGGATGTAGCGAGAGATGTTCCAGATCTTGTTAATGAAGTTCCATGAAGCATCCATTTTCTCGTAAGAGAAGCGCACGTCTTGACCTGGTGCAGAACCGTTTGAAAGGAACCAACGCAGGCTATCTGTTCCGTACTTATCAATAACATCCATCGGATCAATCCCATTGCCCAGTGATTTAGACATCTTACGGCCTTCCTCGTCACGAATCAGACCATGAATCAATGCATTTTTGAATGGCGATTTGCCAGTAAATTCCAAACCTTGGAAAATCATTCGAGATACCCAGAACGGGATAATATCATAACCAGTCACCAAAGTTGATGTTGGATAATAACGTTTGAAGTCTTCTGAGTCGACATCCGGCCAGCCCATAGTTGAGAACGGCCAAAGGGCAGAACTGAACCAAGTATCCAAGACATCTTCGTCCTGAGTCCAACCGTCGCCTTCTGGAGCTTCTTCGCCGACATATATTTCACCCTCAGCATTGTACCAAGCAGGGATTTGGTGACCCCACCAGAGCTGACGAGAGATTACCCAGTCGTGAACATTTTCCATCCATTGGAGGAAGGTATCGTTGAAACGAGGTGGGTAGAATTCTACCTTGTCCTCTGTGTCTTGGTTGGCAATAGCATTCTTAGCCAATTGGTCCATCTTAACGAACCATTGAGTAGACAAGCGTGGTTCAACCACAACACCTGTACGCTCTGAGTGACCAACACTGTGGACACGTTTTTCGATTTTAACGAAGGCACCAATTTCTTCCAACTTGGCAACGACTGCCTTACGAGCTTCAAAACGGTCCATACCTGCAAACTCGAAGGCAAGCTCATTCATAGTTCCGTCGTCGTTCATCACGTTGACTTGTGGCAAGTTATGACGTTGACCAACCAAGAAGTCGTTTGGATCGTGGGCAGGCGTGATTTTCACGACACCAGTCCCAAACTCAGGGTCTGCGTGTTCGTCTCCAACGATTGGGATCAATTTATTAGCGATTGGAAGGATGACGTTTTTTCCTATCAAGTCCTTGTAGCGTGGATCTTCTGGATTGACCGCAACGGCAACATCCCCAAACATAGTCTCAGGACGAGTTGTTGCCACTTCAAGGGCGCGTGAGCCGTCTTCTAGAATATAGTTCATGTGGTAGAAGGCACCTTCGACATCCTTATGGATAACCTCGATATCAGAAAGGGCTGTGCGAGCTGCTGGGTCCCAGTTGATGATAAACTCACCACGGTAGATCCAGCCTTTCTTGTAAAGGTCCACAAAGACCTTGCGAACAGCTTTTGACAAGCCTTCATCAAGAGTGAAACGCTCGCGAGAGTAGTCGACAGAGAGCCCCATCTTGCCCCATTGTTCCTTGATAGTAGTGGCATATTCGTCTTTCCATTCCCAGACCTTATCGAGGAATTTCTCACGACCTAGGTCATAACGTGTAATGCCCTCTCCACGCAAGCGCTCCTCAACCTTAGCCTGAGTGGCAATCCCCGCGTGGTCCATCCCTGGAAGCCAAAGGGTATCAAAACCTTGCATACGTTTTTGACGGATAATGATATCCTGCAAAGTCGTATCCCAAGCGTGACCAAGGTGAAGCTTACCGGTTACATTTGGTGGTGGAATCACGATTGAATAAGGCTTGGCTTTTTGATCGCCTGAAGGCTTGAAAACATCAGCATCAAGCCATTTTTGGTAACGACCAGCCTCAACCTCGGCTGGATTGTATTTAGGTGAAAGTTCTTTAGACATGTGTTTGTCCTTTCTCTATTGTATTTATTTTATTTTGAATTTGCTTAGCAGCTTCTTCTGCAGATAAATTCGTATTATTTATTTTAAAGTAGTGGTGCAACTCATTCGGTTGATGTTGGGAATTTAATTGAATGGTTTCAGCTGTCTCTAAAATTTCTCTTTCAGATACCTCAATATGTCGTTTTAAGGGTTTGTGCTTTAATCGATTCTCCGTTCGATTTCGATGTAAGCGCTCTTCAAGGCTTGTTTCCAATTCAACAAAAAGAATCTCTTGATGATAGTCATTCAACAAATCTTGAATTTGCTTCAAATACATCAGCTGGTACTGATTTGAAAAATCAATTACGTCTGTTAAAATCACATATCGCTGATTCCGAGCACTAGCTCTAAGGAAAGAAAAGGTAATTCCACGAACAAATTCCCACATTTCCTCTGTGTAGTCCTGATAGATTTCTAGTGCAAAATCGATGGCTTGATGGTTATAAAAGAGGGTAGAATCCGTCAGTCGAGACAGTTCTTGACCAATCGTCATTTTTCCTGAGGCTGGAGCACCAATGATGAAAAGATGCATCAAATCACCTCCCACTCACTCCTCAGCAAGCCATATCTCAAATCATCACAGCGATTGCCTTGGGCATCTTTGCGATCTCTTATACGAGCTTCGAGGGTAAAGCCAAGCTTTTCCGCGACTCGTTGACTTTGAAGGTTATATCCAAAGCAAGTTAGTTCAATCTTGTGAAGACCAAGTTCTTTAAAGGCTAAATCAATCAAGGCTCGCGCTGCTTCTGGTACATATCCTCTACCCCAATAGTCGGGGTGCAAGGTATAGCCGAGCTCAAGAACATCATCTTCGTGACGGTGATTGAAGTCAACAGAACCAATGACTTTATCAGTTCCTTTGACGACAATTCCATAGCCAGCTGGGAGATTTTCCTTTTGTTTGCGCTCAGGAAGGATATGCTCCAGATAATAAATCTCATCTTCCAAAGTCTTGACGGGTAGAAAGCCTGCTGGGTAAGAGACCTCTGGGAGACTAGCGTAGGTATGGATATCCTCAGCATCTGCCACTGTACGAACTCGTAGGACGAGACGTTCGGTTTCTAATCGTTCTGGTAATTCAGCTCTTGTCATCCTTCTTCCTCGCTTTCTTTATGAAGCTCCCCATAGGGTCAACACGATTATCTAAATAGCGATAAACGCGCTGGTGACCGTCCCCCATAAAGTAAGTCGGTGAAAAACGGTCATTTTTAAAATGACCTTTCTCATCCAAGAGATCTGGATCAGCAAGTCGCTCGATAATCTTGGCAAAGATATGACAGATTCCATCTTCCTCGATAATCCGATCTACCTGACAGTCCAACACGACTGGACAAGCCTCTAAAATCGGTGCCTGAGTCCTTTCAGAAATCTCGTAGTCTAGTCGCAGGTGTTTCAATTTCTCTCGATGACTGATAAAACCAGCCTGCTCCATCTCGAGCATGAGATTTTCATCAGGAATATTCACACTAAACTTCTGGTAATGCTTGATTTGCTCAGCCGCATTTTCCTCAGAACCAACACCGATGACTAGCCAATCTCCCAGACTATAAGAGGAGCTGCAGGTCGTTATATTGTGTCCAAAATTCTGGTCCTGATACCCCAAAATGAAGATAGGAAAACCATAATAGAGTTTACTTGTTTTAAAAGATTGCTTCATAACAACCCCCTTTGACTAAGACGCAAAAGAAAAGCCCTGCCATCTACATGACAGGGACGAATGTGCTTATCCGCGGTACCACCCAATTTCGGGCAGAGCCCGCAACTCTCGTCTTTAAAACAAAAAGACACTTTTATTTCAATTTTTCATCCATTAGCAACCAGTTTTGACACATTTGTGGACTTCTCAGCACCGCCACTTTCTGTAAAATGTGAGATTCAAAACACCTCTAATGGCTCTATTGTAGCAAGATTTTTTCGGAAATGCAAGGCACAAGAAAAATTACTTGAACTTGATACCATTTTCCTTCAATTTCTTGATGGTAGCTGGGCCGATTCCTTTCAAGGCAAGGAGTTCTTTTTCAGTCCAGTTTTTGAAATCTGAAGCAGACTTGATTCCTTCATCATAGAAAGTTTTGGCACGATCAAGTGGAAGCCCACCCAAGTTTGCTGCAAAATCTTCTACAGAATTGGCTACTTTTTGAGCTTGCTCTTTAGTAGCTTCTACTGCTTGTTCAACTTTTTTAGAAACAGCCTTACCAGCTTGGCTTGCTGACTGTTCTGCACGTTTTACGACTTTTTTTGTCTCTTCTACAACCTTAGTCACAGTACTTGAAAAAGCACCTGCACGACGGAGGCTATTTCGTAATTGTTTTTTACGATTTAGTTTCTTTGACATGATAAAATCCTTTCAATAAAAAACCCCTGCTCTGACAAGGATTTAATATAAATATTCTATCAAGATTTTAGTAAAAAATCAAGAATCTATCTCGTTTAATAATTTCGCTCACCAAACAAGCCATCTGGCAAATCATGGAATCCCTTGCCTGCCTTGAAGTTTTCAAACTTACCAAGCAAGAACTGATAAGCATCCAAGCGGCTTTCGTAGCGAATCATGGCATCTTTGGCACGCTCGTCCTGGTCTTCTTCGTAAACTTTTTGACTTTCCTTGTGCGCCATGTCGTTGATCATGATTTGGGTATTGACCCAGGCTTCAAATTCCTTCATAAATTCTTGTTCGTAACTCATTTTTTCTCCTTATTCTAATCCACGGAAATAGTCCGTGTCAATCTCACGGTAGGGCTGAATATCCTGAACATACTCCAGCACACCTTGGAATTCTCCCTCTTCATCGTGCACTGCAGCGTAGGTAATATGAACAAACTTACCTCGCGACTCAGACTTGAACCACATTTCATACTTGTCTTTAGTACCCTCACGAAGACCCTTCATGATAGTCTTGACCTTGTCCAAATACTTAGGCGGATGGCAGAGTTCGACATTGCGCCCAACTTGGGACGGGGTCCGTTTGAAAATCATCTCATCAGCTGGCGTATTGTCATTGTAATACTGGAAAATATCGTCTTTATTGACAAAGGTAATCTCCATAGGGAGGTGATTGAGGATGAGATTGGCCTGCTCGACTGAAAGATAGCCATTCCCAAAAGCCTGTTGACTATGGCGGTCCAGCACTGCTTCCTTTTCCTTAGGGGTAAAGGTAATGGTAAACTGCCCTTCTGGTGTATCGATAACTTGTTGAACTTGGCCTTCTGTCGTATCTAGTTGTACAGACTCCTCTGCACTCTTTTCCTCAACAAAGCTCTGTCTTTCTGGCACCCATTTCTCAGACGGACGGATGATAGCATAGCCATAGGAATCACTCTCCTCCGCAATCTGAAGCCAGTCATCCTGAGTAAAGGACTCAAGGAGAATCATGAGAAGGATGGACTCTTCCTTGAAAATCATACTTTCAAACTCTGTCGCAAAAGCTTCAAAAACTTCCTTTACACTACTAATCGGCATTTCTGGTAGTGCCTTAGCCGTCGCTAGAGCTGTCTGAAAGAGTTCTCTGATCTGATCATCCACTCCCCACATGACCTTAGGAGGTGAATCGTGACCATAGCGCTCCATGATAGGAAAGAAGAGTTCTTCCTTGCGCTGATAATGGATGTCAAATTGACCAACAAGGCCCATTTGACGGACCAAGCCCTTGCGCATCTCCGCAAGCATTTCCTCGTCTTCCATAGACTCATAGGTATCCAACAATCTCCGAATGCGAATCAAGGCCGCACGGAGGGCTAGATTTTCTTCTTTGAAAATCCGAACTGGGTGACCTGGGTGCTCGGTATCTGCAACTTCGACATCCTTAACAGCATTTTTAAAAAGATTGGCATGAACATCACAGAGTTCCATGACATCTTCAAAGGTGACACCTGAGTCTGAGTTCATCAACTCATGCTCCATGAGAGAAATCTCGATGGCTGACACACCTGTAAAGGTCGCATCAAAGCGCTCCTGAACCGACTCAGGAGAGGCACCATTATGCAATTCTAACAAAATATCCCGCAGGACATGAATCCGTTCATCTGCCATCAGTCTAATCCAATCACTTCGTAACCATTTGCTTCCAGTGTGCGGACAATCTTGTCCATAGGAGTTCCTTCAAGCTTAGAACCCTGTTTGAGCGATACCTTGCGACCGACTGTATTGCGCATCAAGGGATTGGCAAGAGGTTTAAAACCTAGCTCCACTAGAATTTCCAAGACTTCTGGATGCTTGTCCACCACTTCTGCAACGGGAATTGACACATCGATGATATTGTCCATGACGACCTCCATTGAATATTCTAAAATGATTTTACTGCTTATATTATACCATATGGAAAGAGATTAAAAAACTAGCAGTACAAGACTTGCTAGTTCCCCACGACTTGGATGACCATCTAAATAAGTTTAAAGAGCCAATCCAATATTTTAAATAATAGCTTGTAAAACAGCAATTGGAGCGCAAAAGAGATGATCATCCAAACGAATTTCACAATCCCAATAATCGGTTTGATAAAAAGAATAGCAAGAAGTCCCCAGAAAAATTTCATTCTCTCTCCTCTGGCTTGATGAGCCACCGAGCCGTATCCATTAACTTGTCGGCAATAAAAAGTTTCCCTAGACCGACAACGGCATGGTCATCTTTCTTTATCGTTTTCATCACTTTTACACCTTGCATGGTCAAAAAGTAATTCCCGTAAGTTTTAGCTAGAATTTTTATGAGTCCCATCTTATCTTCCCTCGTTTAACTACAGTCTCAAAATATTAACGATACCAGCCTTGCTGGCTATCGCTGAAAAATCGTTTTATCTCACTCTTTCATTTCCTATAATATCATACAAGCTAAATTTTATAAGGCTTTTTAATAATGTTTAACTCTGGAAAGATTCTGCCAGCATGTTTATTGCCTTTTCCTCCACCAAAAAAGAGGGTTGCCCCTCTTCTTAGTTCTTATCCAGATTGCGTAGCATTTCGTCAATCTTGTTTCCATATTCGATGGATTCGTCTTTGACGAAAGTCAAATCTGGGATTTTGTACAATTTCAAATTGCGACCAAGTTCACGTTTGATAGTACCAGTTGCTTTTTCAAGCCCGATTTGGGCTTTTTGATTATCTGAAGCAAGGTTACTCAAAATGGTGTAGTAAACCTTGGCTACAGACAAGTCACCCAGCATCTGAACATCTGTGATGGTCACGCCTTGGACACGCGGATCACGGACTTTCTTTTGCAAAATCTCATTGACTTCACGCTTGATTTCCATGCCCACACGATCCGTACGAAAATGATTTGCCATGATATTCCTTTCTACTTTGAACCAAAAGCTAGGCCAGCAGACCTAGCTATTTTTAAATTTATTGATTTTCATTTCAAATTGGAACGAAGTTCAATTTGAAATCATCTGCTTCTTTCGCCGTGGTGAAAGTGATGGAACTGAGTTATCAGTCCCATCACAGGGGATTTTTGAGACCCTAGACTCAAAAATAAGCAATGAAACCATCGGTTTGCTTGCGTCCCTCACCACCTAAGAAAGGAGCAAAAATCTTATCTCTTGATTTCTTCCATGACATACGCCTCAATCACATCATCAGTCTTGATATCATTGTAGCCATCGATCATCAATCCACCTTCACGGCCGTTTGTAACTTCTTTGACGTCGTCTTTGTAGTGTTTCAAGCTTGCGAGTTCGCCATCATAGATAACGACACCGTCACGGATAACACGGACTTTAGAGTCACGAGTAACCTTACCGTTGATAACCATGAATCCACCGATAGTTCCCACTTTAGACACCTTGAAGGTTTCACGAATAACTGCTTCACCAATAACTTTTTCTTCAAATTCTGGATCAAGCATCCCTTTCATAGCTTCTTCCATCTCTTCGATAACCTTGTAGATAATACTGTGGAGACGGATTTCAACATCGTCAGCTTCTGCTTGTTGACGAGCTTGTGGTGTAGGGCGTACGTTGAAACCAACGATAAAGGCATTTGAAGCTTCGGCAAGGGTTACGTCTGATTCGTTGATTGCACCGACCGCTGAGTGGACGATGGTAACTTTAACACCTTCCACATCGATTTTCTGAAGTGAGGCAGAAAGGGCTTCAACAGAACCTTGTACATCAGCCTTGATGATAACGTTAACAGATTTGAGTTCACCAGCTTTAAGGGTATCAAAGAGGTTTTCAAGGCTGACACGTTGGGTAGCTTGACGTTGTTTCATAAGGGCACGTTTGGCACGCTCTTCACCTGCTGCACGCGCAGATTTTTCATCTTCGTAAACGGCAAAGTGATCCCCTGCCATTGGCGCTTCGTTCAAACCTGTGATAGAAACTGGTGTTGATGGTCCAGCAACCTTAACACGACGACCAAGGTCGTTGGTCATAGCACGGACACGACCGAAGGTATTTCCGACAACGATTGGGTCTTGAACATTCAAGGTACCTTGTTGAACAAGAAGGGTTGCAACCGCACCTTTTCCTTTATCCAAGCGCGCTTCGATAACTGTACCGATAGCACGCACTGTTGGGTCTGCCTTGAGTTCTTGGATTTCAGCCACAAGAAGGACTGTTTCCAACAATTCTTCGATGTTTTGGTTGAATTTAGCTGAGATTTCAACAAATTCAGAATCTCCACCCCAAGCAGTTGACATAACACCATGCTCTGCCAATTCACCGATAACGCGTTCTGGGTTAGCACCTGGTTTATCAATCTTGTTAATGGCTACGATGATTGGAACATTGGCCGCTTTTGAATGGTTAATGGCTTCGATAGTCTGAGGCATAACCCCGTCATCTGCCGCTACAACCAAGATAGTAATATCGGTAACAGAAGCACCACGCGCACGCATAGATGTAAAGGCCGCGTGTCCTGGTGTATCAAGGAAGGTAATCTTCTTGCCATTTTCCACGATTTGGTAGGCACCGATATGCTGAGTGATACCACCCGCTTCACCTGTCGCAACACGAGAATTACGAAGGGTATCTAGGAGTGTTGTTTTACCGTGGTCAACGTGTCCCATGATAGTTACAACTGGTGGACGCTCAACCAATTCATCTTCATTGAGATAACCATCTTCGACAAAGAAACGTTCGATGTCGGCATTGTCCACTTCAACCTTTTGTTTGGCTTCGATACCATAATCCACCATGAGGAGTTCAATTGTTTCCCCATCCAAAGATTGGTTTTGTGTGGCCATGACACCCATCATAAAGAGTTTCTTAACGATTTCAGCTGGTTCACGTTTGATACGTTTTGCGATTTCCGCAACGGTCATACCATCTGTATATTCAAATTCTGTTGGCAATTCATGGAATTTACGTTCTGTAACAGGTTTTGGAGCCTGATTGCGGTTGTTCTTGCTATTGCCTTTTTTGTTCTTTTTGTTGTTATTCCAGTTACTATTTCTTTGATTTCTCACTTGATTTTGACTACTTCGATTCTTTTGTTGTTTTCTAGGACCATCTTCTTCGTGATCATAATCATCACGTTCTTTGTCTGGTCGAGCTTGTTTTTTACGACGTGTATCCACTGGCGCTTCTTTAGCTACAGGAGCTGGTTCAACCACTGCTTGAACTTGTTGCGCTTGTTCAGCTAACTTAGCCACTTCTTCAAAGATTTCCTCTGGCTCCTTGCGTTTATTAGCTTGGGCCAAGGCTTCTTTGGCAGCCTGAGTCTGCTTGAAACGTTCCTCACTTGAACGGGCATATTCTGCATTTTGCTCTGCTTTTAGGGCTGCTGCACGGGCTTTAAAGTCAACACGTGGAGCCGCTTGATTTGGACGTTTGTCCTCTTGTTGACGGCGCTCATTACCACGATTTTGCTGACCTTGCTGTTTCTTAGCTTGGTCGTTAAAGCGACGATTGTCGCGGTTTCCTTGACCTTGTTTTCCACCATTACGGCCGTCGTTTTTCTGACGGTTTCCGTTTTGTTGTTGGTCACGGTTATTGCCCTTGTTTTGCTTGCGTCGTTCTGCCTGCTCTTTGGCACGAGCTTCACGCTCAGCCTTGAAATTACGGCTTTGCGGTTTAGCTACTACTTTTTCTGTTTTAGGAGCGACTGGCTCAGCTGGTTTTGCCTCTTCCTTGGCTACAGCTGGTTTAGCTGGCTCAGATTTTTCGGTTTTCTTTTCTGCACTTGCTTTTGGTGCTACAGGTTTTGCTTCTGTTTTCGGAGCAGCAGGCTTAAAGCTAGCAGCGATTTTTGCAGCGACAGCTTCTTCCACACTTGATGAGTGGCTTTTCACATCCAAGCCCAACTCTTTTGCACGCGCTACAACTTCTTTACTTTCTTTTCCAAGTTCTTTTGCGATTTCGTACAATCTTTTCTTAGACAAATCATGTCCTCCTCTTCTATTCCATAAGAGACCTCATTTTCTTTGTAAATCCAGCATCTGTTACAGCCAAAACCTTTCTCGATTTTCCGACTGCTATGCTTAATTCCAGTGTTGAAAACACGGTTACAATTTCTACTTGATAATACTGACTTTTATCTTGAATCTTCTTGGTCAGATTGGGGCCAGCATCATGGGCTAGAAAGACCAACTTGGCCTTGCCGTCTTGAATGGCCTTGACCACCAATTCTTCACCCGATATGATCCGGCCTGCTCGCTGAGCAAGTCCCAAGAGATTGCTTATCTTTTGCTTATTCAAGTCCTAACTCTCTTCTTTTCACTTTGTGATCCACATAAGCGATCAACTCGTCATAAAAGTTTTCTTCCACTTCCATGTTAAAGCTGCGGTTAAAGACCTTCTTCTTTTTCGCCTCTAGGGCTTCTGCATTGTCTAGCTTGATATAAGCGCCGCGGCCATTGGCCTTGCCTGTCGGATCGATAAAGACTTGTCCTTCCTTGTTTTTGACAATGCGGAGCAAATCACGCTTATCAATCACTTCATTGGACACAACAGACTTGCGCAAAGGGATTTTTCTCGTTTTCATCTTTCCCTCCTCTAGCAACTTTTATTCTTCTACAGTATCGTTTTCTGCTTCCAAATCTACCGAACCAGCTTCTTCCATGGCTTCAAATTCGCTAGCAGACTTGATATCGATACGGTAACCAGTCAAGTGAGCTGCCAAGCGAACATTTTGTCCACGACGACCGATGGCAAGAGAAAGCTTGTTATCTGGAACAACCACCAAGGCACGTTTGCTGTCGTTTTCATCAAAGATAACTTGGTCAACTTCAGCAGGAGCGATGGCATTGTAGATAAATTCAGCTGGATCTGCTACCCACTCGATAACGTCGATATTTTCTTCGATTGGCACCATACGGTCACTCTTAGCGTCATAGCGAGCTGGGTGGAACTTGCTAGTGATTTTCTTGATGTTAGCTCCACCACGTCCAACGATTGTACCGATAGCGTCTACGTTTTGATTATGACTACGAACTGCAACCTTAGTACGGTCACCAGCTTCACGGGCCACGCTCATGATTTCAACAGTTCCATCATAAACTTCTGGAATTTCTTGCTCCATCAAGCGTTTGATCATTTCTGGATGGCTACGGCTAACAAAGACGTTGACACCACGAGGGTTGTCTTCAACCTTGTAGACATACACTTCGATACGATCATGAGAAGCAAAAACTTCTCCAGGAATTTGGTCTTGTTTTGACAATTGGGCTTCGATGCTGCCGAGGTTGACATAGATAAAGCGGTTGTCAAATCGTTCTACTGTACCAGACATGATTTCTTGCTCATGTTCTTTGTAAGTATTGTAAGTAATGGCACGTGTTTGCTTGCGCATTTTTTCCATGATGGTTTGTTTGGCAGATTGAGCTGCTACACGACCAAACTCAGCAGGTGCTTCTTCAAACTTGATTTTGTCACCAAGTTCATAGGCTGAATTAATGGCAAGAGCATCTTTCAAGCTGATTTCCAAACGGCTATCAAATACTTCATCAACCACTTCACGGACAGTATAAACTGTAAAGTCACCTGTTTTTTCGTTGAAGTCAATGGCTACGCTGTCTGATTGACCATAGCGTCTGCGATAAGCGGAACGAAGCGACTCTACTACTGCGTCGATGATGTCTTCTTTTTTGATTCCCTTGTCTTCTTCCAAAATGCGGAAGGCCTCTAGCATTTCTTTACTCATGTTTTCTTCACTTTTGAATCCTCAAAAGCTATCCTTTCTTTTTCTATAATTTAACTGCTAAACGTGCTTTTGATACTAAACTGTATGGAATTTGGACAGTTTTCTTACGCGTCTTGTCCATATATTCCATGGTCAACTCGTCCTCTTCGAAGGCCAACAAGGTTCCTTCAAAGACCTTTTGCTTATCGATGGCTTGGTAGAGCCCGACATGGATGTATTTCCCAACCGCTCCAGCAACGGCATCCTTGGTTTTTAAAGGACGTTCCAAGCCTGGACTGGTGATTTCTAGGAAATATTGTTCTGGGAAGGGATCTGGCTTGATGGTGTCTAGGACAGGACTGATAATTTCTGTCAAGTCTGCCGTGTCGTTCAAGGTAATTCCTTCAGGTTTATCTACAAAAATACTGAGAATCATGTCACTGCCAATCTTTCCATACTCGATATCCACAAGTTCGAAAGGTGCTTCTATGACAGGTTCTACAACTTCTCTGACTAATTCTACGATTGTTGCGATTGCGTCCACCTCCTCATAAGCAAGAGGCGAAGATATTTCCCCGCCTCACTTTTCATATTCTTACTCTTAGTATAGCACTTTTTACTACTTATGTAAAGCAAAAGCACTTATACAGCCTGATTTCAGGCTATTTCTTAAAATTCTGCCTCAACTCGGTAGATAACTTGCCCCTTGTTGGAGAATTTTTGCTCGTATTCTGTCATGACATTGCCTTCAAAATCACTGGCATGTAAATCAAGCCAGACACCATTGAGCTTCATGCCATACTGAGAAAAGCTCACTAGGCTGTACTCAAATAAGCCACGGTTATCCGTCTTGAAATGAATTTCTCCATTTTCAGGCAAGATACGCTTAAAGGTATCCAAGAAGGTTTTGTAGGTCAAACGACGCTTTTCATGGCGTTTTTTAGGCCATGGATCTGAAAAGTTCAGATACAAGCGATCAATCTCACCGTCTTCAAAGTAGTCAGTCAAGTCAGAACCATCTACCCACAAGAGCTTAATATTAGGTACTCCAACTTCAAGCACCTTGTCCAAAGCGTAGCTCAAAACAGACTTTTGAATATCAATCCCGATATAGTTGATGTCAGGGTTTTGCTTGGCCATACCTGAAACAAAGGCACCCTTTCCACTTCCAACTTCCACATGAATGGGATTGTCATTGCCAAACAAGTCCCGCCATTTCCCCTTGGCTTCTAAGGGATTGAGGACTACATACTGGGGATTTGCCTCTAGTAATTCTGTCGCCCCTTTACGATTTCTAACTCTCATCTTCTCTTTCCATACTTGTCTCGGAAGTGACGTAAGCCATGGATCTCCCGATTGACATTTTCTAAATCTTGGTTCATATAATACTTGGAAATCTGGCTCAAGTAAGACAATTGACCGTACCAATACAATTTATTTAATACCGTCTGATTGTACTTGTAACCGTAGTAGGTCAACCATTCCTTCCACTGATGTTCTGGAATATAATGGCAGAGCATATGGGCCACATCAAACATGCGATCGGTCAAGCGAACCGAATCCCAATCCACCAAATAAATCAAGCCACTGTCTGTCTCAATCCAATTACTATGTCGTACATCTCCATGGACAATGGTCGCATGGTCCTCTCTAAATCCTGGAATAGTCTGACGTAAATCAGCCATCACTTCACTGATAAAATGATTTTTACGCAAAGCATCTGGAGCCGTTTCTTGCCAAGACTGCAGTAAATCTACAGGTGTTTCCATGGCATACCCCAAACGACTCAACTGTGTCATCAACGGACGTGAGCGATGAAGACGGGTTAAAATATTGACGATTTGTTTACGATTCATATCATAGGGGGTCAATATCTTGCCTGTCAACCATTCTTGAGCACACATATCACGCCCATCTGCCAAACGGCGACTCCATAATAATTGTGGAGCAATTTGTTCTCTAGCTAGACCAGGTAGGATTGGAGAGGTGTTCATTTTTACAAAGATACGCTTCCCATCAGGATAGCTACCCATATAAGCCTTGCCACTTTTCCCAGGTATGGGAGTCAGTGTTAGCTCATTATCACCCAAATCCATTTCTTTCCTCCGTATAAAGTTTCCTTACTATTCTACTAGTTTTTGGCCTATTCGTCAACCGCTCCACGCCCGATTCTCAAAGAAAAGCATCTGGATTGGCTTGGGTATCATTATAGAAAGAAAAAGGCAAGCACCGTCTTCTGCTTACCTTTTCATGATTTTTATAAATAATATAAGAGTGGCCAACTGTTGTAAAACATGTGGACTAGAGTAGAAACCCATAAGTTTTGGCTCTTTTTATAAGCAAAGCCCAGCAACAAGCCCCCAAGTAGATAAAAAATAAACGAAGGGACATTAGAAGGTCCATGCATGAAAGAAAAGAGAGAGGAAGTTAGCACAAGCCCTAACCAAGAATTGTCAAAAACGGCACCTTGAAGAAGTCCTCTGAAAATGAGTTCCTCCTGGATGGGACCAAAAACTGAGGAAGTCAAAATCAAAGACAGAGAAATTCCTCTACTGACTTCCGCCAAGTGTTGAACTCCTGCGCCAGAAGAAACAGCGAAGAAATGAATATAAACTAGCGTCTCAAGAACGCTTAGAAAAAAGATTGCAATGAAAAGCAAAAGTTGTTTCTTGTTTAACATCCCAAAAGAAACCATTTCAAACTTTCTAGCATAAGTAACACTCAGCGAGGTTACAAGAAGACTTACAATAATCAATTCAGATTCATTTTGAAAAAAATCCCCGTGGTTAATCGTATAAGGAACTGTAATGACGATTAGTAGTACTAAAAATCCAAAACAAAAGGCATGAAATTTATCAAAAAACTCCATAAAACTAGCCTCCTCAACAAACAAACTTCCCTACAAGTCATCCTTTAACTCTAACCTTTCCAAAACAAACCATTTTAGCAACCAAAATCCGACCACATAGCCAGCCCCTAAGAAGATAGCCATTAAAGATAACATGGGATTTAGGAAATAAAAGACCACCACAGATACAAAGGTTAGCACAAAAACATTAAAAGCAATGGTGTCAGAAGCCAAGACCAGAATATAAGGTGTCAACCAGTCTAAGGTTTTTGAATCTAGGAAAAATAAGTGTTTATACATGATAACCTCCTCCTGCCAGTCTTTAGACTAGTCCCAGATTAAGAAGAAAACCCTTCCTCTACTTTTTATAATACTTCAAGCCCCAAATGAGTAGAAGCATAATAATCAAGCAGAGAATAGCGCCAATATAGGCAATTAGTTGTTGGTAAGATTCTCCTGCTGTGACACCTCTATACAAACAAATAATAGACATAAAACCTGTCAAGCCGATGAACATGAGTTGATTGGTTCTAGGACTAACCAAATCATCATCTTCAAACTTTCTTATCCTCATTTCTCTAGTGAGGTAAACAGTGACCAAAATAGAAGCCAAGTTAATAACCACTAAAAGAAATTGGAAAACCAAGGAAAAATTTAAAAACTGACGAGATAGAAATAAATAAGTAGAGACAAGTAAGGGCAACTGACCTAAGAACAATCTCGCAAGGAAGATGTTCCGTTTTTTAAAAAATATTTTTTTCATTGCTTTCTCCATTACAATTAAATGATATCTAATCATTTTCTAAAATTTGATAACTTTTGTGAAATGTTTTAGCAGAAACAACTCTATGATTGGTGATATCTATATAATCACCTGGATAACCAAGAACATACATTCCATAACCAGCAAATCCTCCTCCAACTGTTCCAACTAGACCAAACTTGATATTCGTTTCGAGAGAAGTGTTAAGACCTGCCATTAGAATGCGCACATGATTATCCAACCAAACCATATAATTTTTTTGAAAAGCTTCCTCTACCCAACTTGGTTTAGGAGTTGCTTGACCAATTTCCCAAACATCAACAATTTGATTCCCATATTTTGCCTTCATATCTTCAATCCTT
This sequence comes from Streptococcus mitis, assembly GCF_002096735.1. Classification (GTDB taxonomy): domain Bacteria; phylum Bacillota; class Bacilli; order Lactobacillales; family Streptococcaceae; genus Streptococcus; species Streptococcus mitis_CZ. The sequence continues at coordinate 35,779 of NZ_NCVC01000012.1, forward strand.
TTTAAATACCATTACATGAGTTTGGAGTTCCCCCTATACCATAAGGACTACATGGTTTTGAAAGATGTATAATAGGCCACTTACCATTTAATTGATCCAAAATTGGAGAAGGTGCTAGCCCACCCAATAAACCAGAAAGCATATCTCCCCAACCTCCGAAACTTCCTTCAACTTTCGCAAGCATCTCAGTATCCATAACCTCAAATTGTTCCATCATTTTTGTATTCATAACGAATACCTCCTTTTTTATTTTTAATTTTAATTGTTATCCTGTTGCAATTGGCAATTTTAGTATAACACTATTTGTTAAAGTTTTTCATACAAATCTTGAATTATCATCAAAACATCTTAAATTACTCAAAGAGTACAATCTTCCCAATCAACTAATAAGAAGTGAATAATATTAAATTCCATTATTTACTTCTTAAAATCGATAATTATTTTTAATCTACTATTTTTAGCTAAATACCCTGTGTAAAAAAGTCAGCAAAAATGGTAATGTTGCGAAAATATTATTGATCACATGCACCGTATAGGAAGGATAAATGCTCTTTGTATAGCGAGTCAAACTAGCAAAGATGATGCCAAATGTTGCAAAGACGAAGATATCTAACAGACTAGGCAGGCTTGAAAAATGAGGAAGAGCAAATAAAATGGAAGGAAGGAGCAAATCAAGGCCAAATCTCGAATGCTTAAAAAAGGCGTGTTGCAGTAATCCTCTATAAATCAGCTCTTCCATAAGTGGAGTCAGAAAGAACAGGGTTATATAGATACCTAGCTCAGCAAAGTTGGTCCCACTATAACCGATCAATATCGCCCAACCTTCAGCAGTTGACTGAACATGTTTAGCTGCCTGAACGTTAAAAGAGATATAGAGCACTACCACTAGTACTGTCAAAATCGAATACCAAAGCCATTTTTTTCTCGGAATGCGAAAGAGATAACCATGGCCTGTCTTAACCAGAATCCAAATCATGACTCCGCTAAATAGCAAACTCAAGATATTTTGAATCCAGACGAAATTGCCAATCTGGGAAGAAAATTGCCAATAATTTTGAACAATAAGCGTCAGCTGAGAAAGACCAAATACGAAAAATAAGTAAGAGAAGACTGCACTTATTTTGAGTAGAAGCTGATACTTTTTCATAGAAACTCTTCCTCATTTCTTATATTTCAGCCTATATTCCACATAAATGGAAACCTGCTCCTATATAACCACGGTCATGATAACCACGCGGGCAGTACCCACTTACTGGAAAAGGACCTGAATTTTTTAATATAGAAGGGTAAGCACCGAATGGACTTCCCTGATCAGCGTGCCCTTTATAAATATCAGATACATCCCCACCCTCTATATGATCAAGTATTTCAGTATCCATAATTTCAAATTGTTCCATCATTTTTGTATCCATGACAAATACTCCTTTTTATTTTTAATTTTTGTCCTGTTGCAACTTTGACAAGTTTAGTATATCACTGTTTATTAATTTTTTTCATCCAAATCATAAATGGTCATCAAAACCTCTTGAATTGTTAAAAAATTTAAAAAAGCAAGCATGGAAAACATACTTGCCCTGGGGAAACTTGACAATTTGAAAATACAAAATAGAGAACTACTCACCCTCACTTCCGTATGTTCTCATATATTCTCATGATCGCAACAAGGATAGCAGCTGTCCCACTTGCCAAAACGAGAAGGGTAATAATAATGTTGAAGATTTCAGGCGTACTCCCTATTCTGTTGATAAGACGGAGTAGGGATATAACTGTCAACTGAATCAGGAGTATTGATTCTACTCTTACCAGTGAAGTCAGTCGGTTTTCAACTGCATATAAAAAGGCTGGTAGCAAAACACAGGCTATAGCAATCACAAACAGGTTGCTCCCCGTTTCTTCTCCCTTGTTCACCACGGAAATCATGAGAAGATTAGATGCTATGATTAACGTAGAACAGATGATAAAAAAGGATTTCTTATTCATTTAATATACCTCACATACTATGGTAAAAGTCAAACTGGACAAAGACAAACTTTAACTGTTAGCTTCTGAAAATTGAAACATTGTTTTTGTATTCACGAGGAATGCCTTTTTTTTATTTTCGTCCTGTTAGAATACCGTTGCTTGTACTCCATCAAGCAACCCCATTCCATTAGATAGTATGTTGTCTAGCTCCTCCATCTTTTCATCTGAAAATGTTATTTTTCAGCGTTGATTGCTTTTTCTATAGGTCGCTATCGTCCTTGACAACACCATCTTCCCAAACTCTTCTCCAAGCAACTTCTTTTTCCTTGCCATTTTTTACCCCTTTATTTTACATTTTTTAGTTCTGATTGTTGTTTTTTTCTTCCTCGTCGTCTTCTTTTCTTTTATTCTTTTTATAATCGTTCAGCATTTCAAAACCTTTATCAAAAGCAAAAAAACCTAAACCTAAAGAAAACGGCGCTCCGACTATTTCTATAACTTTTGCCCACCTTGGCCCAAAATCTTCTGAAAAATAAGCAAGCGCCCCGACGGCTACAACTGCTAAAATTAAAAAATATGCTCCAAAATCTGCACTTTCTGTTACTCTAACTTTTTTCTGTTCTACTATTCTTACTCATGATAATTTTCCTTTCATTTTCGATTTTCTACTTCAGCTAATACTAACTATTTACCATTCATTTCATATACAATTATAATCTTTTATATATAAAATAAATACACCTATCTTCTCACTCTTGTCTATAAGCAAATGTTAGCTATATGTTATTACAGACAAATAATATCATTGCACCTGTTTACCATCTATTTTTATTTATGAATTTTTTGTTTCACTTTAATCATTACAGAAGTCATAAAAAACGCGACAGCCAGCCAAATCAGTTGGTAACTTTCTTCCTCTCCTGTTTTCGGTAATAATTTTTCATTCGAAGTAATAGATTCGCTTACATAATCAGCATCCTTAACATCAGTTAAAGAAATTTTATTTTCTTGAGCAACATCAAAAATAGGTTTGGGGGTTTCCAATTGATTCTTATTGTCTAACATTGCTAAATTGCCAGATTGAGTAGTTTTAGCTTTAGAAGTTGAGTTTATACTCTCCACTTTCCCACTATTTTCGCTATTAGAATTGGGATTATCATTGGATATTTTCATTTCGGTTCTTTTTTCATCACTCATACCTTTGCTGTCGCTTACAACTTTATCACTAATACTCATGCTGTCATTTCTGGTTTTCTCATCACGGACACTTTCAGTTACTGTTTCCTCAGAAGATTTCACTGTCTCCGTTTGCTTAGGTGAGTTTCTCGAGTACATATAATCATACACCTGCTGTGCAGTTGCTCCGTCACCAACCCATCCAGATATCGGATGTCCATTTTTTAAATACAAAATTGTTGGTGTTCCTGGAATACCGACTTTTTTAAATAGAAACTCTCTCGCTTCCCCATCAAAATCCTTACCATCCAAATCATAATACTCTAACTTCTTTTCAATCAAGTTATTAAATTCTTTCAATTCAGGAGAAAATTGACGACAATGAGAGCAAGTTTTTCTACCAAAATAAATAGTATGTTCCAATTGGTCCTCTGTAAAAGATTGACGTACAGCTTCAATATCTACCTTTTTAAAGTCCGCAACATTCTGTTCATACTCTTCGGGATTTACAACGGAAGGTTTATGCTCCACCTTTTCCTTAGCCGATGGCAAATCTGGTGCCACAAGAAAACTGTCATTCGCCCGAATAGATGAAGTAGTAGGCTGTTCTTCTGCATATACAACACCCGTAGTAATAGATGCAAATACAAGTGGTACAAGTAATAGCGATTTTATCTTTTGTTTCTTCATAAGAATACTCCTTTACATTTGTTATCTTTATCTTACCTTATTTAAGATTACAAATTCATATAAATCTTAAATGGTCATCGAAACATCTTGAATTGCAAAAAATTCATTATAAAAGGGTAAGTATTTCAAAAACACTTACCCCTTTATACTTCATCAAGCTCTACTTTTTATAATACTTCAAGCCCCAAATGAGTAAAAACATGACAACCAAGCAGAGAATAGCGCCAATATAAGCGATTATTTGTTGGTAAGATTCTCCTGCTGTAATACCTCTATACAAACAAATGATAGACATAAAACCTGTCAAGCCGACGAACATGAGTTGATTGGTTCTAGGACTAACCAAATCATCATCTTCAAACTCTCTTATCCTCATTTCCCTAGTGAGATAAACAGTAGCCAAAATAGAAGCCAAGTTAATAACTACTAAAAGAAATTGGAAAACTACGGAAAAATTTAAAAACTGACGAGATAGAAATAGATAAGTAGAAACAACCAAAGGTATCTGTCCGAACAACAACCTCACTAAGAAAACATTGTGTTTTGTTGCAAAGATTTTTTTCATTACTATCTCCTTTCATATGCTAACAGGTAAGTGCACCACCAATCCCACCTAGTACAGCACCAATTGCTCCTGTTCCTATAGCATATGGTCCCAATAGAAATGTCGAACCATAAGTTGTTGCATACCCATCAAGTGCGCCATACGCAATCCCTGCTCCACAAGCAATTGTTCTTCCCCAATCAATATCTCCACCTTCAACGCAAGCAAGCATTTCATTATCCATAACAGAAAATTGTGACATCATTTTTGTATCCATGACAAATACTCCTTTTTTATTTTTAATTTTTGTCCTGTTGCAACCTTGACAGTTTAAGTATAGCACTGTTTTTAAAATTTTCTTATCTAAATCTTGAATTGTCATCGAAACGCCTTGAATTAGCTTTTTATTTCAAATCACCTCTAAATTTTTTAAAAAAAGACAGTTTCTAATCACTTTTTTACCATTCAGGAAATTTCAATGACTATTCAAGATTTTATAAAATATGAACTTATTTTTATGGCATAATATACCTATCTACTATATGAAAGGAATTGCCAATGACTTCTTATAAACGTACATTTGTTCCTCAAATAGATGCTAGAGACTGTGGTGTCGCTGCCTTAGCCTCGATTGCTAAATTCTATGGTTCAGATTTTTCTCTAGCTCACTTGAGAGAACTTGCAAAGACCAATAAAGAAGGGACGACTGCTCTTGGCATTGTAAAAGCCGCTGATGAAATGGGCTTTGAAACAAGACCTGTTCAAGCAGATAAAACTCTCTTTGACATGAGTGATGTCCCCTATCCATTTATCGTTCACGTTAACAAAGAAGGAAAACTCCAACATTACTATGTTGTCTATCAAACAAAGAAAGACTATCTGATTATTGGTGATCCTGACCCTTCTGTAAAAATCACCAAAATGTCAAAAGAACGCTTTTTCTCTGAATGGACTGGAGTAGCTATTTTTCTAGCTCCCAAACCCAGCTATCAACCCTATAAAGATAAAAAGAATGGTCTACTAAGCTTCCTTCCTCTGATTTTCAAACAAAAATCTCTCATTGCTTACATTGTTCTCTCAAGCTTATTAGTCACTATTATCAATATCGGTGGTTCTTATTATCTTCAAGGAATCTTGGATGAATACATTCCAAATCAGATGAAATCAACTTTAGGAATCATCTCAGTTGGTCTGGTTATCACCTATATCCTCCAACAAGTCATGGGCTTCTCCAGAGATTATCTCCTAACTGTTCTGAGTCAGAGATTAAGTATTGATGTGATTTTATCCTATATTCGCCATATTTTTGAACTTCCTATGTCTTTCTTTGCGACACGTCGTACAGGAGAAATCATTTCACGGTTCACAGATGCTAACTCTATTATAGATGCCTTGGCTTCTACCATTCTTTCTCTTTTTCTGGATGTTTCCATCCTGATTCTTGTAGGAGGCGTCTTACTGGCACAAAACCCTAATCTCTTCCTTCTTTCTCTTATTTCCATTCCTATATACATGTTCATCATCTTTTCTTTTATGAAGCCTTTTGAAAAAATGAACCATGATGTCATGCAAAGTAATTCTATGGTTAGCTCTGCCATTATCGAAGATATCAACGGGATTGAAACTATAAAGTCGCTCACGAGTGAAGAAAATCGCTATCAAAATATAGACAGCGAATTTGTAGATTATTTGGAAAAATCCTTTAAGCTCAGTAAGTATTCTATTTTACAAACGAGTTTAAAGCAGGGAACAAAATTAGTTCTGAATATCCTTATCCTATGGTTTGGCGCTCAATTAGTCATGTCGAGTAAAATTTCTATTGGTCAGCTGATTACCTTTAACACACTTCTTTCTTACTTTACAACTCCTATGGAAAATATTATCAACCTCCAAACCAAACTCCAATCTGCGAAGGTCGCTAATAACCGCTTGAACGAGGTCTATCTAGTCGAATCTGAATTTCAAGTTCAAGAAAACCCTGTTCATTCACATTTTTTAATGGGCGATATTGAATTTGATGACCTTTCTTATAAGTATGGTTTTGGACGAGATACCTTAACAGATATTAATCTCACGATTAAACAAGGAGATAAGATTAGCCTAGTTGGAGTCAGTGGTTCTGGTAAAACAACTTTAGCCAAAATGATTGTTAATTTCTTTGAACCCTACAAAGGGCATATTTCCATCAATCATCAGGATATTAAAAACATTGATAAAAAAGTCTTGCGCCGTCATATTAATTACCTACCCCAACAAGCCTATATCTTTAATGGCTCTATCTTGGAAAACTTAACCTTGGGTGGTAATAATATGATTAGCCAAGAAGATATTCTACGAGCTTGTGAATTAGCTGAAATCCGTCAAGACATTGAAAGAATGCCTATGGGCTATCAAACTCAGCTCTCTGATGGATCTGGTCTATCAGGAGGACAAAAGCAACGAATAGCCCTCGCTCGTGCTCTTTTAACTAAATCTCCTGTTTTAATACTAGATGAAGCTACTAGCGGTCTTGATGTCTTGACTGAGAAAAAAGTTATAGATAATCTTATGTCCCTCACTGATAAAACCATTCTCTTTGTAGCCCATCGTCTCAGTATAGCCGAACGAACCAACCGTGTCATTGTTCTTGACCAGGGGAAAATCATTGAAGTTGGTAGTCACCAAGAGTTAATGCAGACGCAAGGCTTCTACCATCATCTGTTCAATAAATAAGGAGAATGTCATGAATCCTAATCTTTTTAGAAGCGTCGAGTTTTATCAGAGACGTTACCATAACTATGCGACAGTATTAATCATACCTCTTTCATTACTGTTTACTTTCATCTTGATTTTCTCCCTTGTTGCTACAAAAGAAATTACTGTCACTTCCCAAGGAGAAATCGCCCCTACAAGTGTCATTGCATCTATTCAGTCAACAAGTGATAATCCTATCCTTGCTAATCATTTAGTGGCAAATCAAGTAGTTGAGAAAGGTGACTTACTCATCAAATACTCTGAAACAATGGAAGAAAGTCAGAAAACTGCCTTAGAAACTCAATTACAGAGACTTGAAAAGCAAAAAGAAGAACTTGGAATTTTGAAGCAAAGCTTAGAAAAAGCGACTGATCTTTTTTCTGGCGAGGATGAATTTGGCTACCATAATACCTTTATGAATTTTACTAAACAAGCTCATGATATTGAACTGGGTATCACAAAGACTAACACCGAAGTTTCAAATCAAGCTAATCTTGCCAATAGCAGTTCATCAGCCATCGAACAAGAAATTACAAAAGTTCAACAACAAATTGGAGAATATCAAGAGCTGAGAGATGCTATCATAAATAACAGAGCACGCTTACCAACTGACAATCCGCACCAGTCAATTTTGAATCGTTATCTTGTAGCCTCACAAGGACAAACACAAGGAACTGCAGAAGAGCCATTTTTATCTCAAATTAATCAAAGTATTGCAGGTCTGGAATCATCTATCGCAAGCCTCAAAATTCAGCAAGCTGGTATCGGAAGTGTAGCAACTTATGACAATAGTTTAGCGACCAAAATTGAAGTACTTCGTACTCAATTTTTACAGACAGCTTCTCAGCAACAACTAACCGTGGAAAATCAATTAACAGAATTAAAAGTACAACTAGATCAAGCGACACAGCGCTTAGAAAACAATACCTTAACCGCTCCAAGTAAAGGTATCGTTCATCTGAACAGCGAATTTGAAGGTAAAAATAGAATTCCAACTGGTACAGAAATTGCTCAAATATTCCCTGTCATCACAGATACAAGAGAAGTACTAATCACTTACTACGTATCTTCTGACTATCTACCTCTACTAGATAAAGGACAAACTGTAAGATTAAAACTGGAGAAGATTGGAAATCACGGCATTACCATCATCGGCCAACTTCAGACAATTGATCAAACTCCTACCAGAACAGAGCAAGGAAATCTCTTTAAACTAACCGCTCTTGCAAAACTATCTAATGAGGATAGTAAACTCATCCAATATGGCTTACAAGGTCGCGTCACTAGTGTAACTGCAAAGAAAACATATTTTGATTATTTCAAAGATAAAATTTTAACCCATTCTGATTAATTTTCAGATAACACTCTATAACTATTTATTATCTTATCAAAAAGGAGAATTGTAACATGGATAAGAATCAAAACCTAACTTCATTTCAAGAACTAACAACTACCGAACTCAACCAAATTACAGGTGGAGGATTGTGGGAAGAACTTTTATATAACATTCGTATATATCCTCTTCACATCACACAAGGACTTCATCAACCAATACAACTATAAAAAAACAAGACCAAGAGAAAGCACTCTCGGTCTTATTTTTTCATCATTCTGTATGTATCATAGTAAGCACCTGACGAAAGACTTGATCTTGACAGGTGGTATTTAGACTGGTATTGGGATGACTTTCCACAATTTTCATAACGGTATAGAGACCGACTCCTCTCTCCTCCCCTTTAGAACTTGCTCCAAAGGAGAAGATTTCAGAAATATCTATGCCCTCTTCTTTGATGGAATTTTCGATGATAAAGGTCTCCTGTTCTCCATTTTTAAAAAAAGCGATTGAAACATGAGGTTGACTAGCCTCTATACTAGCTTCAATAGCGTTGTCACAAAGGATAGACACAATAGTCAGAAAATCAAGCAGGCTCATCTCCTCTACCTGAATCTCCTCAGGAACTTCGACATTAAAGATAATCTTCTTATCTATGGCTTTTAGAAATTTCCCCGCGAGGAGACTTTTGAGGGCACGGTCACGAATATTCACCAATCTGCCCAGGTCATATTTATTGTCCTGCAATTTCTGACTAGAATCCTTTAAAACAGAGTCGTAAATCTCTTTTATCTGCTCCATATCCTCCTCTTCAATACCCAGACGTAAACTGGTTAAGAGGTTGGTGTAGTCATGTCGAAAGCTCCGCACTTCCTTATAAAGCTCCTCTATATGCCGACTATAGCGTTCCATATCTCTATAGCGCAAGATCTGCTCTTGGTTCAGTTTTTCCTGAAGTTTTTCCTTCAAATAGGTATCCAGCTTCTTGATAACACCCATAAAAAAGAGCAAGTAAAACACTAGAATCAGATGGCGAACAGTCGTTGATTGAATACCTTGTACATATTCAAAATAAGACAGACTTTGCATCACTAGATAGTAAGCCCCCATTATCCAGTTAATCTTAGTCAGGGACTTTTGAAAACCTTTATCTAGAATCTCCTTTCTCAAGCTAGTGAAATCATAGTCTAACCATCTCAAAAAGGCTAGAGAAATGAAGAAATTGAAAATTATTATACATAACCAAGTAAATGAGTAGTCATTATATAGTTGCCCTTGCTCTAAAAACGGAAGCAAAAAATAGGAAACACCTCTATAAAAGAGATTTACCAATATCATTGGAAAGAGACCATAAAAGATAAGGAGTTTTTTAGGAAGCCCTCTAAACAATAAGAAAGATAAGCCGATACCGTACAATGGTTCCGTAAAATAAGATAGGTAATCATTTCCTACTATATAGTTAATTGTTACAAAAACAAATGCCAACAGTATCTTAAAAAGAAAGGCCTTAAAAATCCTCTCAAAAGTGAGACCAATTCCATCTACCTTAAAAAATATAAACAACTCCAATCCAGATACCAAAAATGTATAAACTATTTTCCAAACTATTTCCATTCCATCACCTCACTAAGTGTAAGTTATTGATAGCCTCAGACACTTCCCTGACCTTATAACGCGCGATTAGGCAACTTCTCCCATTGGGGAAGAAAAGGAGTTTTTCTTTCTTATCCAAATGTATCACATTGGCAGGATTGATGAGAAAAGAGCGATGGCACTGCAGGAGACGAGGCTCCTGCTTGAGAATCTCCTCTAAACTCGCTGTAAATTCCAGTCTGTCCGTCTCGGTATAGAGAATGACATGATGAGATTTAGAAGACGTTTCGAGATAGTAAACCTCTTTAAAAGGATACTGGAATTGGGCAAATTTTGATTTAAAGTAAAAACAATCTTCCGCCAGACTTTTACTGTCTTGACTATTGGCATAGAGGAGGGCTGTCTCGATACGAGATTCAAATTCCTCTGCCGAAAGGGCCTTATCAATGTAGTCCAAAGCTGACACTTGGTAGCGAAAGGACAGGGGCATAAACTCCGAGTGAGTCGTCACAAAGACGATTAGGGCATACGGATCCCGATCCCGAATCTTTCTAGCCACTTCTAGCCCTTTCATCTCCTCATTTCGAATCTCAATATCCAAAAAGAATAGCTGATGGGCGCCCTTCTCATGCACCTCTTCCAGCAGTTGGTCTGGCTTGCCAAAGACCTCAAAAGAGCTGGGAGTGATATGATGTTCTTTCAAAAGTTTCTCAATCGTCGTTTCAATTCTAGCTTGTTGGGAAAAATCATCTTCTAAAACAAATATTCTCATCTTCTTACTCTCCTTCTTTCAACCATTTTTGACGAATTTCTCTATAGCGACGTCTGGCATACTTGACAGCGTATTGACCTTCTTCTCCAAGAAAAAGGATTCTTTCTTGAAAATCAATCGATTTTACTTTATCAAGATTGACCAAACAATTTCGATGACATCTCATCAAGGTTTCCCCATATTGGTTCTCAAGATTACTTAAATTTTGAACCATATTAAAGCTAGCTTCTTCTGTAACAATCTGTACAGTATGGGCTTTAGTTGGATGTGCTTGGATATAGTAGATATCGTCTACTTTTACTTTATAGGCTGTCTTCTGTGTCTGAATAATCATATGTTTCATTGGATTCTCCTCCTAAGAAGAGAATAACAGAAAAAATCTAACACAAGCCCACCAAATCCTAAACAGTCTTTGAAAACTCCTAAAAGGATTATTTTTCTACAACATCATGATGAGCTTACAACTATTTTATCATAAAATCTTAACAGTACCATTCAGGAAATTTCAAGTACAATTAAAGATTTGAGGCTGAAAAAAACTCTAAAAATGGTAGACTAACAGTATCAAAACACAGTTGCTAGAACCAAGACTGGCACCCAGATTAAAGGAGGAATTTTCATGACAGACACAGACCCCATCAAAAGAGCTCAGACTTTGATTACTGACTTAAACAAAGCCTATCAAGCATGCAAACAGGCAACCGCTGACGACGTCCGCTTTCAGGAGCAATTAAACTCTATTCTTAGCTTTCTAGCCAAGGCTGAGACAGTGGATAATCGAGTCTTGATTGAATTGGAAAAATTTTACCAGACTTCCAGTCTTCTCATGGGACTCAGCGCTCTTGATCCAGATGCTCCTACTCGCGCCGCTTGGCGAGCCTATGACCGCTTCCACTTTGATCAGGTCAAGACCAAGTTGAGTCTCTATGGACCAACCATTATCCTATAGTAACTAAAAAGAAGCTGAGACAAACTGAACTCAACTTCTTTTTTAGTGTCATACAGGCAATGTTAGTCCTGCATCTGACGTTTGACCTGATAAGGCAAATACAAGACTAGTAAAACCAAACCAGCACCCAACAAGGCTAGAAGGGCCAGTTTTTCTTGGAAGGTAATCAACCCGACAACTAATTCCACTACTAAGACCAAACTGGTCAATCCTCTGACCACTGCCTGCAAGCCTTTTTCCTTTTGCCCCTTGTCCAGTGGAAAGAGTTGGGTCAAATACTGGTAGTCAAAGGCATGATAGAGGGCCAGCAACTGGAAGAGCAAGAGGTAGTTAAACAGCACTACCACTGCTGTCGCAATCCAAGCTTGCTCAATAAAGACCTGTGCCAGTATGGAAAGCAAGAGCAGACGGAGACTGAGGGCAAAGAGGTCTCCATTTCGCAAATAAGAACGCAGATAGAGATTTTGCCAAATCTTCCCAGGCACCTTCTGAACAGCCTTTAAGATAAAGTCCAGATAGGCACGACGCTTGACGCTGTTTGAAATTCCCTTGACCTGCGTAAAGAGGGCAAAGAAACGAAGCAAGACTTGCTTACGCTTACTTTCTTGGGAAATGACATAGTCCCAGTTTAGTCCAGTTTCAGTAAAAAATTTGCTGGCCTTTTGACGAAAGAGGAAATATTTTCCTACTCCTAATAAAAGCACATAGACCAGAAAAACAGGCAAGCCATAACCCATGGCTAAAAATAAGGGCGCAAATAACAGCAAGAAAAGAGTTTGGACAAAAAGCCAAAAGACTAGGGAAATGCCAGTTTGACGCTTGAGATGGAGCTTGATTTCCTCTTCTCCAACTAAGAGAAAGAGCTTGTCTGGAGCCTCCATATAGGTGGCAATTCCACCCCAAAGCAAAAGTAAAATAGAAGTAATTCCAACAAACAAAAGGATAGGCCAATGATTTTCAGGAAAATGTTGCAAGAGTTGACTGTACTGGTAGGCTAGAAATCCCAGCAGAACAAGCAGGAACAAGACAAAGTGGTCATTGAAAACATAGCGCAGATAACCAAGACACTCCTTACGAAAAGCCTGCTTTCTCTTTAAAAACAAGTCTTTCATAGCTCCTCCTCTTTGGTCAGAGCCAAGTAAATATCATTCAAACTAGCCTCAGGCATGTCAAAGGCTTCGCGCAGTTGCGCCAGATTTCCCTTAGCACGCACCTCACCCTTGTGAAGAATGACAAAGGCATCACACATCTTCTCCGCCGAATCCAACACGTGGGTACTCATGAGAATGGACTTGCCCTTTTGCTTTTCCACTTCCAAAAGCTGAATCAAGTCCGCAATCGCCAACGGATCGAGACCAAGGAAAGGCTCATCCACGATAAAAAGACTCGGATCCACCACAAAAGCACAAATAATCATGACTTTCTGCTTCATCCCTTTTGAAAAATGAACAGGGAACCAATCTAATTTCTGATCCAGACGGAACATTTTTAACAAAGGTTCTACTCGCTCAAAAGCCACCTTTTGCTCAATACTATAAGCCATAGCAACCGTTTCGATATGCTCTCTGAGGGTCAATTCCTCATACAAGCTAGGTGTCTCAGGAATGTAGCCAATTTGCTTGCGGTAACTTGTCGCATCTTCTTGCAGGGTCAAGCCGTTGATATTGATGGAGCCACTATAAGGTGTCAACAGACCGATAATCTCATTAATAGTCGTCGATTTCCCAGCACCATTGAGACCAATCAGACCGACCAGCTGCCCACTTTCAACGGTAAAGGACACATCTTTCAAGACAGGGACATGAACATAGCCACCTGTCAGGTTTTTAATTTCTAACATATTTTCTCCAAATCTGGTATAATGTAGCTATATTATATCAAAATTCAAGACAGTAGAGGTAGATTTTATGTTAGATTGCATTTTTTGTAAAATCATCGCAGGAGAAATCCCTGCTTCAAAAGTATATGAAGATGAGCAGGTTCTTGCCTTTCTTGATATCTCTCAAGTGACACCAGGACACACCTTGGTCGTACCCAAAGAACACTATCGTAATCTCTTGGAAATGGACGCTACTAGCGCCAGCCAACTCTTTGCCCAAGTGCCAAAAGTCGCTCAAAAAGTCATGAAAGCTACCAAGGCCGCTGGTATGAATATCATTGCCAACTGTGAAGAAATCGCAGGGCAAACAGTCTTCCATACCCACGTTCACCTCATACCTCGCTACAGTGCGGACGATGACCTCAAGATTGATTTTATCGCCCACGAACCAGACTTTGACAAACTCGCTCAAGTCGCTGAAACCATCAAAAATGCCTAAGGAGTTGCCATGAAATTATCCAATCTACTGCTATTTGCAGGAGCTGCAGCCGGAAGTTATCTGGTTACAAAAAATCGCCAAACCATCACAGATGAAGTCTTGAATACCACTGACCGCGTTCAAGCTATCAAGGATGATGTGGATATTATCCAAAACAGCCTGCAAATCATTGACCAGCAAAAAGAACTCATCAAGGAATACCAAGAAGACCTGACTTACAAGTTTAAGGTCTTGGAAAAGGATATCCAGACTAGACTAGCTGTGATTAAAGAAACACAGGAAATCGAAGATAAGTAAACAGAGCCCGACGGCTCTTTTTTAAAAGGTAAACAAGTTATATCCCATTAACTATACATCATAATTTAGGCAACTCATTCACCATTTCACAACTAAATCGAAGACTTTCCGCCGTAATGAAAACACCTGAAACAGCTTGGTTTCAGGTGTCCGGAAACTTTGAGACTTAGGCTCAAAGTTTAGGTATGGAACTTCGAAGAAGGTCGCTACCGTCCGTCATTACTTAAGGAAAGTCTTAAAAAATCTATAAACAAAAAGAGCCACTCGGCTCTTTTTGCTTTATTCTCCTTCAAAGGCATCTTTTATATGGTCAAAGAAGCCTTTTTTCTTTGGATTGACTTTCAAGTCACCAGCAGCTGCGAATTCTTTCAAAGCTGCTTTTTGACGGTCGTTCAAGCCTGTCGGTGTTACGACATTAACGGTAACGTATTGGTCACCAACTGCACCGCCACGAAGGCTCGGAGCTCCCTTACCACGTAAACGGAATTTCTTACCAGTCTGAGTTCCCTCTGGAATAACCAATTCAACATCACCATGAACAGTTGGGATATCAACTGTGTCACCAAGAGCTGCTTGGACAAAGTTGAGGTTGAGATTGTAGAAGATAGTCGTTCCTTCACGTTCAAACTTGTCGCTGGCTTCCACAGAAACCACTACATACAAGTCACCGTAAGGTCCACCGTTAAATCCAGCTTCACCTTGACCAGCTAGGCGAATTTGTTGACCTGTTTCCACACCAGCAGGGATTTTTACATGTACACTATGAGCTTGTTTTTCATGACCTGTTCCGTGACAAGTTGTACATGGATCTTTGATTTCTTTTCCGCGACCATGACAGACATCACAGGTTACTTGGCGACGCATCATACCAAGCGGAGTCTGCGTATCAACGTTAATGACACCAGCTCCATGACAGCGTCCACAAGTGACTGGACTTGTTCCTGGCTTAGCACCAGAACCGTTACATGTACTACAGCTTGCTTCACGGTTGTACTTAACCTCTTTTTCAGCTCCAAAAATAGCTTCTTCAAATGTCAAGTTCACACGATACTGGAGGTCATCCCCTTGACGAGGGGCATTTGGATTGCGCGAAGCACCGCCTCCGCCGAAGAAACTTGAGAAGATATCTTCAAAACCACCGAAGCCTCCTGCCCCGTCAAAGCCGCCGAAACCACCTGCACCACCAAAGCCACCATTGGCACCAGCCGCACCATATTGGTCATAGGCTGCCCGTTTTTGGTCGTCACTCAAAGTCTCATAGGCTTCCTGAACTTCCTTGTATTTTTCCTCAGCACCAGGCTCCTTATTGATATCTGGGTGATATTTTTTCGAAAGCTTACGATAAGCCTTTTTGATTTCGTCTGCCGAAGCGTTTTTTGACACCCCCAGACGATCATAAAATTCAGTATTGTTCATACAAGATACCAAGACCGTAAAATTCGACTGAAAAATAGGAAATCTGACGCTGGAGCGATGCTCCTAGACAGATTTATCTTTTTTCCGAGAATTTAGGTCGGGTTCAATTCCTTTCTTTTATATTGAGTTAGAAATTCTGGAACCCGTGTTCAATTCCCTGAACACCTTTGTTCCTTTCTATAATTTTCATGTAAATCTTTAGAGGCTGTTTTCTATACTCTGCTTCACTTGATTAAACTCTTCATCTGATAGAGTAAATATCAAATCCTCTTCAGCATACTCGTTCTGTTCTTTAAAATAGTTGTCCGTACTCTCTGCCAACCCTAAACCGAAAATCACTTTTCTTGCAAACTCTTGATGTGCAAAACCGATAGCCGTAATGATTTGTTTATCTTGGACAAGAACTTTCGGTTGAAAATTCTTACGTGGAAGAAATTCAAAATAATCAAAGAAGTTTTGCCAAATTCCACCTGTAAATTTCGTGTCGTTCAACAAGCCAGCTTTCGCTAACAAAATGGGCGCAGAAGAAATTGCTGTAATTAAGATATCCTGCTCACCGAGTTCTCTCAAAAAAGAATCTAATTTTTCATCCTGTAGAGCAGGCCCTATGTTTACCATTCCTGGTAAAATGATACAAGAATACTCTTCTATACGTACTTGATCCAATGTTTTTGTAGGCCGACAAGGCAAGCCATCCTCAGATATAACTATCGAATAATCTGAAGCGACATAATCAATCGTGATGTCAAAAGACAGAGCTAAAGTACTTGTTAAAGCGGTTATCTCATAAAGAGAAAAATTAGGATAAATGATACAAAGTACTTTTTTCATACGCAACATCCTCTATTTTACCGAAAAACAGAGGCTGGGTTGCAACCTCTGGATTTCTTCTTATCATTACGACGTTCAAAAATAAAGTCGATTATACTTTGTTTTTGAACTAGTAAGGAGTTTAGACAAGTCGCCATAGCTATTGCCGTAGAATGACAATCACTTTAGTGATTAGTCATTCTTAACGAGTTAGGCTTAACTGAGTTTCGGCTAAAAACTTCGGAAAAAAGATAAGCCATCTTTTGTGCATCGCACAAGGCGATGGCTTCCTATTTTTCTTTCGTTTTCTTAACGCCTCAACATCTTACTTTTCAGTAAACTCTCCGTCTACGACGTCATCGCCTGCGTTTCCTGTTGCTTGTGCGCCTTCTGCTCCTGCTTGAGCTTGTTGGGCTGCTGCGGCTTGTTCGTAGAGTTTAACAGCAAGTCCTTGAGCTTTTTCGTTCAATGCTTCAAGTTTTGCTTTCATGTCGTCCAAGTTGTTGTCTTCTTGAGCTTTCTTAAGATCATCAAGGGCAGCTTGGGCAGCGTCACGTTCTGCGTCGAAACCTTTTCCTTCAGTTTCCTTGATAGTCTTTTCAGTCGCAAAGATTGCTTGGTCTACTTCGTTACGAAGGTCAACTTCTTCTTTACGTTTCTTATCTGCTTCAGCGTTAGCTTCTGCATCTTTCATCATGCGGTCGATTTCTTCGTCAGTCAAACCTGAGTTCGATTGGATAACAATTGTTTGTTCTTTTTGAGTTCCAAGGTCTTTGGCCTTAACAGACACGATACCGTTCTTGTCGATATCAAATGTTACTTCGATTTGAGGAATTCCACGAGGTGCAGCTGGGATATCTGTCAATTGGAAACGTCCAAGAGTCTTGTTATCTGCTGCCATTGGGCGTTCACCTTGAAGAACGTGGATATCAACGGCTGGTTGGTTGTCTGCCGCAGTTGAGAAGACTTGTGATTTAGATGTTGGAATTGTTGTGTTACGGTCGATGAGTTTTGTGAAGACACCACCCATTGTTTCGATACCAAGTGACAATGGTGTTACATCAAGAAGGACAACGTCTTTGACATCACCAGTGATCACACCACCTTGGATAGCAGCACCCATAGCAACTACTTCGTCAGGGTTTACTGATTTGTTTGGTTCTTTACCAGTTTCAGCTTTAACAGCTTCTACAACGGCTGGGATACGAGTTGAACCACCAACAAGGATAACTTCGTCGATTTCTGACAAGCTCAAACCTGCATCTGAAAGAGCTTGACGAACTGGAACTTTTGTACGTTCTACAAGGTCACGAGTCAAATCGTCAAATTTAGCACGAGTCAAAGTCATTTCCAAGTGAAGAGGTCCAGCTTCACCAGCAGTGATAAATGGCAAGCTGATTTGAGTTGAAGTTACACCAGAAAGGTCTTTCTTCGCTTTTTCAGCTGCGTCTTTCAAACGTTGCATTGCCATCTTGTCAGTAGACAAGTCGATACCGTTTTCTTTCTTGAATTCTGCCACCAAGTGGTCAATGATTTTTTGGTCAAAGTCGTCACCACCAAGTTTGTTGTCCCCTGCAGTTGACAATACGTCGAAGACACCGTCACCCAATTCAAGGATAGATACGTCGAATGTACCACCACCAAGGTCGAATACCAAGATTTTTTCTTCTTTATCAGTCTTGTCCAAACCGTAAGCAAGGGCTGCTGCAGTTGGTTCGTTGACGATACGTTCTACTTCAAGACCAGCGATTTTACCAGCGTCTTTAGTTGCTTGACGTTGAGCATCGTTGAAGTAAGCTGGAACTGTGATAACTGCTTTAGTAACTTTTTCACCAAGGTAATCTTCAGCGTAGCCTTTCAAGTATTGAAGAATCATAGCTGAGATTTCTTGCGGAGTGTATTCTTTTCCATTTGCAGAAACTTTTTCAGAAGTTCCCATTTTAGATTTGATAGAGATGACTGTATCTGGATTTGTTACTGCTTGACGTTTTGCAGCATCACCAACGATGATTTCTCCGTTTTTGAATGAGACTACAGATGGAGTTGTGCGGTTTCCTTCTGGGTTTGCGATGATTTTGCTTTCAGTTCCTTCAAGAACTGCAACTGCTGAGTTTGTTGTACCTAAGTCAATACCGATAATTTTAGACATGTGTTTTTCTCCTTAAATTTTATATTCTATTTTTCTTTTTGATACTCTTCTTAAGTGGCGGCGCCGTCAGAGCTTAACTTCGTCAATCTCTTTGACTAAACTTTGAGTCTAAGGTCTCAAAGTTTGCGCAAATAGCGCCACGGCGAAGAGTATCGTCTTTGGTTCGCTTCGCTCACTATTGCAAAGCCAAACATATTTTATCTTTCTTCATAGTTTAGTGTCGTTTCGGACAAATTTTGTCAAGTTTTCTAAACTAGTTATAGACCACTACCATTGCTGGGCGTAGGATGCGGTCATGGAGTTTGTAGCCTTTCTGGAAGACTTGGGCGATGGTATCTGCTGGGTGGTCATCGTCTGCTGGGAGAGTTTGGATGGCCATATGGTAGTTATGGTCAAATTCACCGTCAGCTGCGATTTCTTCGATTCCTTCTTCTTTCAAAGCGTGAATCAAGCTTTCTTGCACCATCTCCAATCCTTTTTTGACATCGTCTGTCAATCCTTCAACTGCGAGTGCACGCTCAAGATTATCGAGTGATGGTAAGATTGCTTTTGCCAAGTCCTGGCTACGATAACGTTGCAAGTTTTGACGTTCTTCATTGGCACGGCGTTGGATATTTTGCATTTCTGCATGAGCGCGAAGGTATTTGTTTTCGTACTCATCTGCACGTTCATTTGCCAAGTCCAATTCAGACTTCTCAGGAGTTGTTTCTTCTATCGTTTCCACAACTTCCTCTTCTTGGATTTCTTCTACTTCTTCATTTTTTATATCTTGGGCCATTTTCGCCTCCTTTAATGATTTCAATCTTAATGTACTTCGTAATGATTACTGCTGAGGTAGCGGTAAAAATCTGTCAACTTCATGGTCAAAACACGGTTGACCACATTGACTTGGTTGATTAGCTGTTGGTAATCCAGATTGACTGGACCGATAATGGCTAGAATTCCAACTCCCCGATAAGGAATGAGGAACTTGCTACTAATCACCGCTAGGTCTGCTAGACAGGACTCTTGACTGTCCGCAACACGGACATTTTGCATCTGATCCTCACGCAACCCCTCACGAATCTCCAGAGCCACCTTTTGAGGTTGGTCAAAGAACTGATAGGCTGCTAGATTGGCAAAATTCAAGAGATTGACCTTGCCCGCCACTACAATGTTTTCGTTGAACATTTCCTTAAAGATATGTTCAAAGAGATCAATCACATTATCCGTTGTTGTAAAGTAACGCTGGATAATCTGCGGAATCTCCGTCCGAATCTTGTAGTGAATATCTAGAACGGTGTGGCCGAGGAAACGTTCCTGAATGATGCTCTTCAGTTTCAGCAAATCCTCCTGCAAAAAGTTCCTTGGAATCAGAAACTGACTGGTAACCGTTCGAGATTCGTCTAGGGTGAATACTGCCAAGGCTGTATGTTGCCCCAAAACAACGATATCAAAGGCTGTCAACCGTTGCCTGCTCGGCTCAACATCCAGTGCCACTACCGTACAGCCACTCAAGTCTGTTAGTAGATTAGCAGCCTCTTGCAGAATATCCTCCAATTTGAAGAATTCCTGATCAAAGGCTTTGACAATCTCATAAACCTCATTTTCAGCCAGACGGTCAAAATCCAGTGAGTGTTTCACATAGTACTGAAAACCAGCAACACTTGGCATCCGACCACTTGATGTATGAGCCTTCTCAAGCAACCCTTGCTTTTCTAGAGCCGCCATGTCATTACGAATGGTTGCACTGCTAGAGTTAATAGACTCTTGCAATGCTTTGGATCCGACAGGTTCGTGCGTTTTGGTAAAGATGTCAATAATCAGATTTAAAATATCTTGCTGACGCTCTGTAACCATCTCATCACTCCTCTCTGTCTGATCGATTAGCACTCGATACACTCAAGTGCTAACTCATGATTCTATTATACACCCTTAAAAGAGAATGTCAAGACAAAAACTCAAAAAATTAGCACTCTTTTATCAAGAGTGCTAAAAATCAGTCTGAAGACCTAGAACCCTACCTTCCATCTACTCGGTATTTACTTTTTAGTCTGAAATAACCATAGATTAGATAAGAAATCATAAAGGCATATAGAGCAAAAATGACAAAGAAAGATTGCGACAGTTCTTCTCTAAACGAACTCATACAAACAACAAGACCACCTGAGAAAGCAACTGTACATGAACGAAGTCTATATCGCATAACTTCCCATCTGAGTCCCTTACTCATATAGACTTGATCCTCTGGAAGTAAATCAGAAGACGATTTACGAAAAATTGAACAAAAACCTGCTCCTATCAATTCCCAACCTCTATTTCTAAAATCTTGCAGTTCATGCTTATATTTTTTAAGAAATCTAGAATCATAGATACAGTAGATGACATCGTCTGGTTGACATTGGTCAAAATAGAACAAACCAAAACGACTCGTTCTATACCTCCAACCTTTCAAATGCATCTCATGTAAATATTCTTCTTCCTTGTCCAAATCAACAATGGTGAAAATCCGAAATTCTACTCTGCTATTCATTGTCTTACCCCAAAATTAGAAAACATGCCTGGCGTTATTTATCAGATAATTCTTTCCACTTTTGAAACAAGCTCCAAAAAATATAAGAAATCTGAATCGTATAAACTATTAATAAAGTACAGTGTATACTAGCAATCAAAAACATTTCCCAACTGAAAGAACTACCTCCAGCGACAAACTTTGAGAAAACCGGTAGTAGAGCTAAAAAGAGAAGCAAAATAGGAAACATCCGCCTCGTTAAAATCCGTTTGACCATAGCTAGCTTCCCGGCCGCGTCATTATAAATTTCAAACTCGGCATCCGACTCAATTCCAGAATGAAGTTTTCTAAAGTAGGAAAAACCATTAAAGTCTGTAATATGCTCCCAGCCACAGTCTTTAAATAATTGTAAATAGGAGGCTCTATCGGATTTTTTCATAGGATAAAAGTCCAACTGATAAGACACCTGCTCCGGTTGACACTTTTCAAAAGTATACTTAACCGCAACTACTAAGTTAGAGTAGGTCACTTCCTTAAGTTTCCAGCCCTCAGCATGCATTTTTCTAAGATATAAAGCCTCTCTATCATAATCCGCAATGGTAGCAATTCTATAAACAACCTTCTTTTCCATCATCTTTCCTCCAGACTGTTTCTATAGAGCCGTTCAATACGTTTCAATTCAATATCTAAGACTTTTCGTCCCAAGTCTGTGATCTGATAGATTTTCCGTTTTTCCTCTTCACGGACAAAGGAAATCAAACCATCCTTTTCCATTTTTGACAAGGTTCCATACATAGTCCCAGGACTAATCGAAACTTGCGAATCTGTCATCTCCTTGACCTTTTGCGTAATACTATAACCATGACCTTCCTTTTGCAGACAGAACAAGATATAAAAGCCCGTTTCCGTCATCGGAAGATAGACCCGACGAATCTTAGCCGTTAATTCCATTTGCATTCACCTCCTATTCAGTTCGATATATCGCACTTCGTTATATAAAATATATCACACCTCGATATAAAACGCAAGAAAAAGAGATCGACCTCAGGCAATCTTTCTGATTTATTAGGCTCCATAATATTTGTAGTGGGTAAATCCCCTATAGATATTATGGAGCCTATTTTTGTGTAAAAAAAGTCCCATATGACCTATAATGAAAAGCGACAAAACAACTCATTAGAAAGATTCATATGGAACAATTATATTTTATCACAAAACTACTCGATATCAAAGACTCAAACATAAAAATTCTAGATATCATCAATATGGATACACACAAGAAAATTATCGCTAGACTGGACTACAACGCCCCATCTTGTCCTTATTGTGGAAGTCAAATGAAGAAATATGACTTTCAAAAACCGTCGAAAATTCCTTACCTCGAAACGATTGCTATGCCTACCAGAATTCTCCTTAGAAAACTCCGTTTCAGGTGCTATCACTGCTCTAAAATGATGGTCGCCGAGACTTCTATCGTCAAGAAGAATCACCAAATCTCTCGTATTATCAACCAAAAAATTGCGCAAAAGTTGATTGAAAAGACTTCTATGACCGATATTGCTCGCCAGCTTGCCATTTCAACTTCAACTGTCATACGTAAACTGAATGACTTTCAACTTTAAGCATGACTTTAGCCGATTTCCTAACATTATGTCCTGGGATGAGTATACCTTCACTAAGGGAAAGATGAGTTTCATTACGCAAGATTTCGACAATCTCAACATCATCACTGTTCTTGAAGGCAGGACACAAGCTATCATCCGAAAACACTTCCTACGCTATCCTAGACAGGTTAGAAAACGGGTCAAAGTCATTACTATGGATATGTTTAGCTCCTACTACAAATTGGCTAAACAGCTCCGCTTTCGAATTTCTAGGCTCAGGCTGAAACAGTCCCCCAGACTGTTTCACTCCAAAATGCAAAAATCGTTCTCGACCGCTTTCACATTGTCCAGCATCTCAGTCGAACTATGAATCGTCTTCGCATCCAAATTATAAATCAGTTTGATAGGAGATCGCACAAATATAACGCACTGAAACGTTACTGGAAACTCATTCAACAGGATAGGCGTAGACTCAGTGATAAACGTTTTTATTGACCTACTTTTCGGTCACATTTGACCAATAAAGAAATTCTAGAAAAGCTACTTTCATACTCTCAAGAACTTAGACAGCACTATAATCTATATCAACTCCTGCACTTTCATTTTCAAGAGAAACAGGCTGACCATTTCTTTGATCTGATTAAAAAAGCAATTTATTCTGTAAACCCTATTTTTCAAACTGTTTTTAAGACCTTTTTGAAAGATAAGGACAAGATCATTAATGCACTGGAACTTCCCTACTCAAACTCAAAACTAGAAGCTACCACTAATTTTATCAAATTCATCAAGCAAAATGCTTTTGGCTTCCGGAACTTTGACAACTTTAAAACTAGAATTCTCATTGCTCTAAATATCAAAAAGGAGAGAACCAATTTGGTCCTCTCCAGGTTATAACTTTTCATCAACCCAATACAGTTGACAATGAGCCGGAATTAAGAATTCAATTTCTTATTTATTAAGAATGGCTTAGTCTTTCTTACGAAGGACAAAAGCTGCTAGGCTTGCAAAGGCAAGACCGATGATTGAAAGAAGACTAGTAGAAGCTGTACCTGTGCTTGGTAGAACTTTCTTATCTTGGCTTGCAGTTTCTTCTTTCTTAGCATTTTCAGCTTGGTTCCCTGTTGTTGCAGTATCTTTCTTATCACCGTTGGTTGTTGTAGAAGCTACTTTCTTAGTTCCTACTTCAACAATCTCATCTACTGCTGGAGTAGTGATTGTGTTGGATTTCTCAACACGACCTGTTTCTACTCCGTCTGTGTAAGTGACAGTTTCAACAATCGTGCGAACACCCTTCTTACCAGCTGTCTTCACTTGACGACTTCCTTCTGGAAGATCTGGATTTGTGACTTCCTTAGTTTGGAAAGCAACTTCTTCTGTCTTGGTCTCTTCCTTAGTCGTTACAACTGGGACTACTACTTTCTTAGTTCCAACTTCGATAACTTCGTCTACTGCTGGAGTAATGATTGTGTTGGATTTCTCAACACGACCTGTTTCTACTCCGTCTGTGTAAGTGACAGTTTCAACAATCGTGCGAACACCCTTCTTACCAGCTGTCTTCACTTGACGACTTCCTTCTGGAAGTTCAGAATTTGTGACTTCCTTAGTTTGGAAAGCAACTTCTTCTGTCTTGGTCTCTTCCTTAGTCGTTACAACTGCTTTTGAACCTGTATAAGTAATCTTGTTCTTTGCTACTTTCTTGGTCTTGCGTGAAACTTCTTTACGAGATTTTTCAACACCATCCACTTTTGTCACTTCATAAGTGACTTCATCGATACCTTCTTCACCTTCTTCAACACGCGTTTGACCTTTATCCAGTGTTGGGTCTACTTTCGTTTCTTCTTTGAAAGCAACTTTTTCCTCTACAGTCACTGTTTCTTTGATTTCTACACCTGTTTTCTTAGTTCCAACTTCGATGATTTCTTCTACTGGTTCTTTGGTAACTTTCTCGCTTTTCTTAGTACGAGCTGTTTCTTTACCATCTGTCAGTGTGATATCCCAAGTAATGGTCTTAATGCCTTTAACACCCGCTTGTTTCACATTACGAGTACCTTCTGCAAGATCGGCATTGGTTTCGGTACGAGATGCATAAGGAATCTCTTCTGTCGTAGTGATTTCTTGATGTTCAACTTTTGGTGTTGTTGGTTCTTCAGTATTGCCATTCAAAGTTGCTTCTACTTTAGCTTTCAAAGTATGATAGCGTTCTTCAAGAGGTGCAAAGAATTTTTTTCCAACTTCGCTCTTCATTGCTTTTTTGGCAATACCGTAATATTTTACAACATCATCTAACTCTCCTTGTACAAGTTCACGAGTTTCTTCATCTGAAGGATTCTTTTTAAAATCATTAAAATCCTCTTCAAGGTCGTTCATTTTATCTCTGAACTTAAAAGCGATACTTCTTTCCTGCGCATCAGGGATTTCTTCATCTTCGCCTGGTTCTTCTGCATGTACAGTCTTAATTTCATATAGATCAGGAGCTACATGATAAGTCGCTACTCCAAGAGCGTTTAAAGCAAGTATTGAAATCCCTAACTTTAATAATTTTTTTCTACTCATTATTTTTTCCCTTAACACTTTCAATATACAGTAAGGAGAAGAGTAAAATTTTCTACTCTCCTCTTACTATATGATACTAACGTTCAGCTTTACGCTTCCAAACTAGAAGCCCTGCAAGTCCTGCAGCAAGAGCTGCAAATACTTCAAGAACTGTAGAAACTTCAGAACCTGTATTTGGTAATGTTTTACCTGGTTCTGTTGGTTTTTTCGGAATATCCTCCTCTGCTGGTGGGATATTTGGGGCTGGTGGCGTTACTGGAACAGGTGGTGTTACCGGAACAGGTGGTGTTACCGGAACAGGTGGTGTTACCGGAACAGGTGGTGTTACTGGAACAGGTGGCGTTACCGGAACAGGTGGTGTTACCGGAACAGGTGGCGTTACTGGAACAGGTGGTGTTACCGGAACAGGTGGCGTTACTGGAACAGGTGGTGTCACCACAACCTTGTTGGTAGTTTTTGGTTTATTGTTAAAGCTTACTGTTGCTGTATTTGGTACACCTTTAGTAGCATATTTAGAGAAGTCAGTTCCTTCTTTGAAGTTAGTGTAAAGAACGAGACTTACTTTACTTCCCTTCAAGGCTTCAAGAACGTCCTTGTCGCTGATTTCAACAGTCACAAGGTTTGTAGTTTCATCGTAAGTAACTTTGGCAATTGCTTCCAAATCTTTACCTACCAATTCACCACGGTCATTTGAAACTTTAGAAACTTTTTCAATTGCTGATTTAAGCTTAGCTTGAGCTTCTTTCAGTTTCTTGATTTCGTTTTCAAGTTTCTCTTGTTCTTGTTTCTTATCAGCTGGTGACAATTCAGCTTCTTTCTTAGCTGCTTTGGCTGCTTCTACCTTAGCTTTCAAGTCAGCAACTTTAGCTTCAGCCACTTTCACTTTCTCATCAGCTGACTTGTCTTCAGACTTAGCCATCAAAGCTTTAAGCTCAGCTTCAACTTGGTCAAGTTGAGCTTGAAGAGTTGCTTGAAGTTTGTCAAACTGTGCGTTTTCAACTTTAAGAGCAATACGGTCACGGTTCACTTTGAGGACTTGGTCGATTTCATCACTGATAGTGAAGTTAGTCAATTCAGTCTTCTTGATGCGGCCGTACTCATCTTTCAAGGCGTTTCCATTTTCATCCGTTGGATCTGCAGGAACGAGCGTTGAAATGTCGAAGCGGAATGTATCAGTTGCGTTTGGCAAGTGGTACTCTTTACCAGGTTTAGATCCATCTTCTGGTCCAACAGTCTTAACTGGTTCATTTGGTTTTGGATCAGTTGGTTTTTCTGGTTCACGAGGTTTAACCGTTACTGGTTTTGTTTCCTTGCTACCAGATTGACCGTTAGCATCCTTGAAGTTTACAGTTGCTTTGTTAGGTACCAATTGGTTAGCGTAAGCGCTCAAGTCGCTGTTAGCTTTAAGCTTAGCTGGGATGTACAATTGGATTTCTTTGAATCCTTTAAGTCGAGCGAAATCTTTCACTGTTACAGTTACTGTATTTCCTTCAACTTTAGTTTCAAGAACTCCAGTTGCATCAAGACCATCTACATAAGCTACTGGTGTATCTGTGATTGCCAACACAGATTCAAGAGTATCTGTTACTGTAAACTCTTTGTACTTATCAATATCTTTTGGTAAAGCAGTATTAACATTGTACATGTAAGGTGCTTCGTAGTCTACATCCAAGTGGTCCAAAGTACGGTTGATCTTCTTAGAAATTTCTGGTTCTGGTTCTTTTGGAACTACAACTGGAACTTCATTGGAATCCTTAGTGAAGCCTGGTTTGTTTGGAAGATCTGCCCTGTAAGCTGCCTTGTTCGGAACCTTGATTGACTTATCTTCTGTTACATAAGCAGACAAGTTAGCACCGGCTTTGATCTTAGCGTCGAATGTTAATTCAACTGCTTGACCGCCATTGGCTTTCGCTTGTTCTTCTGTAAGCGTCAAGGTAATGGTTTGACCTTCTACCTTGATTTGGCTAGCGTCAAGCGCTTGACCATTCAATTTAGCACTTGATGTGCCGGCGAATTCAAGAACGTCTACCAAGGTATCTGTTACTGCGAAGGCTGTCGCATCTTGCGCTACTGTTGTTTTCACGTTGTAAGTGAAGACTTGGTCGCGTTTGTCAAGAGTTTCAGCTTCTTTGCCGTTCACATCTTTCTTGATTTCTGGCTCTTCTGGAGTCGGTGGAGTTACTGGAACTTCATTGGAATCCTTAGTGAAGCCTGGTTTGTTTGGAAGATCTGCCCTGTAAGCTGCCTTGTTCGGAACCTTGATTGACTTATCTTCTGTTACATAAGCAGACAAGTTAGCACCGGCTTTGATCTTAGCGTCGAATGTTAATTCAACTGCTTGACCGCCATTGGCTTTCGCTTGTTCTTCTGTAAGCGTCAAGGTAATGGTTTGACCTTCTACCTTGATTTGGCTAGCGTCAAGCGCTTGACCATTCAATTTAGCACTTGATGTGCCGGCGAATTCAAGAACGTCTACCAAGGTATCTGTTACTGCGAAGGCTGTCGCATCTTGCGCTACTGTTGTTTTCACGTTGTAAGTGAAGACTTGGTCGCGTTTGTCAAGAGTTTCAGCTTCTTTGCCGTTCACATCTTTCTTGATTCCTGGTTCTTCTGGACTTGGAGGAGTTACTGGAACTACGTTTGAGTCCTTGTGATATTTCGGATTGTGATCGATGTCATAAGAAGCCTTATTCGGAATCTCTGTCTTACCATCTTTATTCACATAAGCTGATAAGTTGGCATTATCTCTAATCTTAGCCTTGAAATTCACTTCAATAGACTTACCGGCATCTGCTTTTACAGAAGCTTCTGTAAAGGCAACTTTGATCACTTGGCCAGAAATTGTTACTGTCGCCTTCGATCCTGCATCCTCACCATCGAGTTTAACAGTAGCTGAAGCATTCTCACCAACAAATTCTAGAACTTCTTTCAACTCGTCTGTCATCTCAAATACAGTTGCATTGGCAGGCATTGTTGTTTTCAAAGTATAAGTAAATTCTTCATTACGTTTTGCAAGATCGTAACGTTCTGCTCCGTTTACTTCCTTCTTAAGCTTTGGAGTTGTTGTTGGCGGTGGAGTGACAGTGACTGGTTTTGATTCTTTCTTAGAATCAGGATTATCATTAATGATGTAGCTAGCAGTATTTGGTACTACTGGCTTGTCTTTTGCTTCATTTGGATAAGCAGTCAAGAGAGCATCGAAAGTGATGCCATCTTTAATCTTGGCATTGAATGAAACTTGGACTGCTTTACCAGCATATTGTTTCACTTGATCTTTTCCAAATGTGACTGTCAAGGTTTGACCTTCTGTTTTCACAGTCAAATCTTGAACAGCTTGGCCGTCAACAGTGACAGTTGCTTCCCCTTCAAATGCCAATTCTTTGACGATATCATCTGAAATGGTGAAGGTATCTGCCACGTGTGGAACCGTTGAGTCAATCGTATACGTGAAGACTTCTGATAACTTACCAAGATCTGCATGTTCCTGACCATTCACCTTCTTAGTGATTGGCGGTGGAGTGACAGTAACCGGTTTGGTTTCTTTCTCACCTTGTTGGTCATTCTTGTTGGTATAAGTAATCTTAGCTTTGTTCTCAATAGATGGAACTTTTGAGTCTTTCTTCACTTTGGCATGAATCACGAGCTCTACTTCTTGGTTACCGTAGTCACCCGCATTCGCAAAATCTTTCATCGTTGCAGTCACGGTTTGACCTTGAACTGTTACATCGAAGAATTTCGCTGCCGCTCCCTTGATTTCAGCTTGACCTGGAGTCAAGTTCTCATCCAAGGTATCTGTTACAACGAAGGACTTGTACGTTGTAATATCATTTGGCAATTTCGCTTTGATATTATATGTGAAGTCCGTTTCTGCCCCGATTGTTGCCTCTGTCAGTGTTTCGTTGATTTTCTTATCAACACCTGGCTCTGATGGAGGGGTTACGGTGACAGGTTTCGTTTCTTTTTCTCCGCTATGATCGTTCTTATCTGTGAAGCTGAACTTCGCAGTATTTGGAATGTTGATACGAGTCACTCCATCATTGATCTTAGCCGGAATAATCAATTCCACTTCTTGACCAGCAAGGTCTGTAGCCTTCGCAAAGTCCTTCATCGTTGCAGTCACGGTTTGACCCTCAACTGTTACATCGAAGAAGGCTGCAGCTGCTCCTTTGATAACTGGTTTGCTTGAAGTTTCATTGATAACTGACAAATCTCCTTCAAGTGTATCTGTAATCACAAATTTCTTGTAATCTGTAATATCTGTTGGAAGTTTTGTCTTGATGTTGTAGTTGTATGCTTGACCTGTAGGAATATCTAAGTGATCAAGTGTTTCGTTGATCTTCTTAGTTACAGGTGGAGGAGTCACAGTAACAGGTTTAGATTCGATATCTTTATCCACATTGTTTTCATTTGTAAATGAAATACTTGCTTTGTTATCGATAACTTTACCTGTAACACCATTTTTAACTTTTGCAGGAATTACCAATTCAACCGTAGTGTATTTAGCAAGGTCTGCAAATTTTCCATCTTTCACAGTTGCAGTAACAGTTTGACCGTTCTTTTCTACCGTGAAGAGGTCAGCAGCATCACCTTTAATAGAAGCTTCGCCATCGAATTCCAAGTCATTATCAAGGGTATCGCTGATTACAAACTTCTTATAAGAAGCAACGTCTGCAGGGATGTTTGTAGTGATGTTGTAAGTGTAAGGTTGTCCATCAAATGTTTGGAATTCTTCCAAGCTTTCATTGATCTTCTTAGTTACAGAAGGTTCTTTTGGTTTTGGTGGGGTAACCGTTACTTCATTCGATGTTTTCTTGATGTCATTCAAGGCAACATCTGCGGTATTTGGTACTTTAATTTGACCATCTTTCTTATATTTAGAAAGGTCAGCACCTGGACGAATCTTAGCGTCAAATGTCAATTCAACATATTGGATGTCTTTCTTCTTACCACGAGTTACGCGACGAGAAATTTTATTAAGAGCATCTTTGTCTAATGTAAGTGAAACAGTCTGACCTTCAACTTTGATTCCAGCTGTCAAATCACTGTTTTCTTTTCCACCTACAGTTACGTTTACAGTACCTTCTTGGATTTCCAATTCAGGTACTACTGTATCGGTAATGCTAAAGCTGTCAGCAATACCTGGCCATGGAACAGATACCTTGTACTTGAAGACTTGGTCTTCTGTATCAAGATCTTCGTGTTCCTTGTCGTTTACTTTCTTCTCAATCTCTGTATCAACCGGTGGTTTAACATAGACAGAGTTTGAACGACGGATGGTGCTTGGTTTATCAGTTGTTTTCTCATGCTTGCTTGGCTCAGGTGTGTCATCTTCACCATTCCACATGATATTACCTTGGTTTAATAAACCATAGCCACTATTTAGTTGAAGGATGTCAATGTAGTCTTTGTTTGCTTGATTATTTCGGTATTGTTCTTTCAAACGAACCTTAATGGTCATTTGAGCTTTCTTCAATACCAAGTAATTATAGTTGGATCCTTTAGCAGGAACATCCGCAACCACGACACTTTGAGGGTTGCCTTCTGAATCATCTTGACTAACTACACGAGTGGTCCATTTTTCTCCATTTGGTCCAGTAGCTGAACTTTCAACCACTTCCAAACGGTAGTCAAGTGGGTCTGTCAACATGACGTTCTTTTCAAATTCGTAGGCTACGTTATTGAAGTTGTAATCAAGAGTATAGGTAAACTCCTCTGCCTTGTCTGACAATTGTGCAGAATAGGCTTTTTTCTTTGTCAAACCAAGCGGGTCATCAATTTCTCCCAAGTCATTACTCTTATCTGCGTCGGTAATTCTCTTCGTGACACTTGGGAAACAGTACTCGAGTTTTTGAACTTCAACTTTTTCATTACGTCCACCGATTTTTTGAGTTGAAAATTCACCTGTCTTGAAGACACCCGTCAATTCAGGAACTGTAACTTCTTCGTTTACAGGTTTATAATCAGCTGGCGGATCAACTTCATCCTCTTCATTCGTTTCAGGAGCACGAGCTTCCTTACTCAAATCATAGTCGAAATTGTTATCTCCAGGGTTGAAGACACTATCGGGTACATAGATTGTGACATTGTCACCTTCTTGATTGATTCGACCACGAATTTGTTTTGATGGATCTGTGACTTTTTCAACAACTGTTTTACCATTGATTCGAACAGCATCAACCTTATACCCGGGTGTAACAGTGAACTCACCTTTGATGTCTTCCTTGATCAACGCTGCAGCTACAGATTCTAAAATCTTTTGTGAGAACACATCAATGTTATTCTGTTCATTAACATAGAAGGAAACGTTCTTTCCGTTCACAACCTTATCTGGTGAAGCCATCGATTGAAGTGCGTCGTGGAAGATGGCTTGCACTGAACGGTTGTCCCCAATATTAATAGTGTTACCGAAACCATTTAGATAAGCTGGACCATATTGATAATATGGTTCAGTGAAATTATCAACACGTTCCCAGAAACCTACAACCACAGAACCTTCTGAACCAACCGCTGCTTTCAGCTGATCACCAGCATCTCTCAACTCATTGGCACGACCAGTAATATCTTGAGCCGCTTCTGGATAGCTATTTACTCCCCAAGCACGTTGAATAGCATCTGTTCTTGTCCAGCTCTTGTCCATAACCACTGTGTTAGTCCCTGGCAGACGGTAACCGTTGGCTACCCCATCCGTTACCAGGAGGAAGACCGTCTTCCGACCGTTTTCCATATTGCCTTTGACACGGTTGTACTGAGCGATTGTATCATCAATCGCAGGAACAGTTGGGGTCCCACCATCAACAGCAATATTATCAATGAAGCTATGAACTTTATTTTGATCGCTTGTTAAGCCACTATTGCCATAGGTGTAGTTTTTTCCAGTCGAATTCGCATCAGTATATACGTTCGCAGGGTTACCACTAAAATCATTGTTTTCAAAGTAACGCACCTGATCCAAACCTTGGTAAGAAGCAACGAAGACCCGGTCAGTTGTTCGAGGGTCGTCAGTCTTAACGAGATAAGGATTTGTCTCATCGTATTGTTCTGGGCTAACATAAGTCGTCAACCGTTTAAGAGCACGTTTGACACTTGGAATCGTTTCTCGGAATGATCCACTGGCATCCTGCAGGATAACCAAGTCAATTGGTTTACGCGGAACTGTCCATTCCGTCTTTTCTGATTTCTTTATCTTACGATAACATCCATTCTGGATAATTTCCGTATTATCTCCTACTCGAATTACCTCAGTTTCATCAGCCGCACCACGACCGAAACGTAAACTAGCTAATCCTAATGGCACAGAGAGAAACAGAATCGTAAACAGAATGGAGACCTTTTTAATGAAATCTCTCATAATTTTCTCTGAAATCCTATTGCGATTTCTTCTTCCTCCTTTTTCCGAAATGAATGTATGTTAGTTTAGCAGTTCTTGTAACTCTTTCGAGAAATTTTCAGCAGTGGTATGATTTACTAATACATTCTTTACCTGTTGCTGTTTTGTCACAAGATACATACTTGGTATGGTTTGAACCTGTAAAAGATCGGCTGCGAACTGATCTTCGTCATAATAATACGGGAAAGTATATCCTTTTTCTTTGATATACTGATCAGCAGTTTCCTTTGTTTCTTTTCCTGGTTCGTTCATATTCAGAAGAACAAAATGAATTTGATCTCCATACTTTTCATACATCTGCTGAACAATGGGTAGTTGTTTCTGGCAATGCGGACACCAACTAGCCCATTCGACAACTAATATAGGTTTATCATACAGTTCCGAGATAGCAATCAATTTTCCATCTTGAGAGGTCATTTTAAATTCTGGAAGTTGTTGACCTTTTAAACTCAAAGCTGAATTGTTCTCATCGCTTGAAGTCGATTGCGAAACTGATGATGAACCTATATCTCCATCCTTAGTGGGTCTGGTGTAATAAAGTAAACCCACCGCTAAAGCTATGATGACACCCACCGCTAAGAATGGCAGCCACCACTTGTCTTTTTGCATAACATCTCCTTTCCTATAATAGTAAAATACAACGAATAAATATTGAGTGCTTGACATGTTAGTGCAATCAAACAAAGACTAGGATTCATTCGTTTCAAATAAGATTATATCATTTACTACTAATTTAAGCAAGTGATAAATCATTGATGTATCAAACTTTTTAAAAAGTAGAAAATCGCCATCAAATACCATCATTGTAAAGCTTCTCTAATCATAAACTTGATTTTGTTTTCTGAGATTTGTCAGAATATTCCCATTTGCTATTCATAATTGTAAGTAAGCTAAAAAAATTAAATTACCTATATTTTCTATACTAAAACCTGTATCAAAATACATTTATAACAACGAGAGAACAAAAAAGATTGCCCCTCAGGCAATCTTTCTTCTATATTAGTATTAGTAAAGGTCTAAATAATTATCAATTTCCCATTGTGAAACGAAGGTTGCATAACTTGCCCATTCGATTCGTTTGGCTTCAAGGAAACTAGTATAGATATGTTCTCCAAGAGCTGCTCTGACAACCTCATCTTCTGTCAAAGCTTTCAAAGCGTTGTGAAGGGTTGATGGAAGGTCTGTAATACCAGCTTCCTTACGCTCTTCTGCTGTCATGATGTAGATATTTTCTTCGATAGGAGCTGGTGCTTCGATTTTATTTTCAATACCATGCAAACCAACTTCCAAAAGAACAGCCATAGCGATGTAAGGGTTCGCCATTGGATCCACTGAACGCAACTCAAGACGAGTTCCCATACCACGTGAAGCAGGCACGCGCACAAGTGGCGAACGGTTACGACCAGCCCAAGCAATGTAAACAGGCGCTTCATAACCTGGAACCAAACGTTTGTATGAGTTAACCGTTGGGTTCATGATGGCAGTATAGTTGTAAGCATGTTTGATCAAACCACCAAGGAAATGGTAGGCCGTTTCAGACAACTGCATTCCTTTCGGATCATTTGGATCAAAGAAGGCGTTGTTTCCTTCTGCATCAAACAAGGACATATTACAGTGCATACCTGATCCGGCAATACCAAATTTTGGTTTGGCCATAAAGGTTGCGTAAAGCCCATGTTTGCGAGCAATAGTTTTAACAACAAGTTTGAAGATTTGAATCTTATCACAGGCACGGAGAACTTCATCGTACTTAAAGTCAATCTCGTGTTGACCAACCGCAACCTCGTGGTGACTCGCTTCTACTTCAAATCCCATTTTGGTCAAGACATTGACAATCTCACGACGTGTATTGTCCGCAAGGTCAGTAGGTGCCAAATCAAAGTAGCCACCCTTGTCATTTACTTCAAGTGTTGGATCCCCATTTTCATCCAGTTTAAATAGGAAGAATTCTGGTTCTGGCCCAAGGTTGAAGGAATTGAATCCTACTTCTTCCATGTGACGAAGAGCACGTTTCAAATTGCCACGAGGGTCTCCTGCAAATGGTTCACCTTCTGTTGTATAGACATCACAGATCAAACCTGCAACACTTCCATTTTCATCTCCCCAAGGGAAGACTGTCCATGTATCCAAGTCTGGGTACAAGTACATATCTGACTCATTGATACGTACAAAACCTTCAATAGAAGATCCATCAAACATAGCCTTGTTCGACAAGACTTTATCTAACTGTTCATCTGTAGCAGGAATTTCGACGTTTTTCATGGTTCCCAAAATATCTGAGAACATGAGACGAATAAAGGTAACATTTTTTTCCTTGACTTCACGACGAATATCTGCAGCTGTGATTGGCATGAGTTTTCTCCTTAATGTATGACTACTTGCGGTTGCCTAACCGCGACCAAAAGGTGACTGTACTGAAGCAAAGCGACCCTGTTGGAGGAGTTCATTGTGAAGTGCACGACGCACCTCAGTCTGACTCACCGCTTTCTTGGATTTCGCTTCACGTTCAGCATATTTTTTCTTAATGGCAGCGATATTATAACCTTCAGAGATATAATCTTTGATCTCAAGCAGACGATCCATGTCATTCAAGGAATACATGCGACGGTTCCCTTCGTTTCGATCTGGCTTAATCAACTCTTGATCTTCATAATAACGAATCTGACGCGCCGATAGATCGGTCAACTTCATAACACTGCCGATAGGAAAAACAGCCATATTTCGGCGAAATTCTTTTTCCTTCATTTACAATTTCCTTCTTTCTGTCTATTATAGTCTAAAAAAAGACAAACGTCAAATGATAATGTTATAAAATGTAACATTATTTTTCTTTTTTCTCTAAAAAGAGCCGAATACGATCAATATCGTAATTTACAAGAATTGCGACAAAAACTCCCATGAAAGTTTCTGATACACGCGCAAATACGTACAAAATTGTCTCTCCGCTCGGAATCGATAGGGTAATGATTAACATAGCTGCTACACCACCAATAACCCCTGCTTTGTTATTCATGGCTACATTTGTCATAATGGTTAACATAGTGCAGATTGGAACAACTACCAAGGTCACCCAAAAGGCTTCTTGAAATAAGGTATTTAAGAAAAAAAAGATAAGGGCATAGAAACCACCGATACTATTTCCTAGAATACGTGAAGTTCCAAAATGAACACTCTTATCAAAGCTTTCTCTCAAACTAAAGACTGCTGTCAAAGCTCCAATTTGAAGTCCCTTCCAACCAAAAAATCCAAAAATCAAGAGAACTAAAAAAACAGCAATACCGGTTTTAAAGGTTCGTAGACCAAGCTTGAACTGGGATTTATCGAATTTATATTTTTTAAAATAACTCATAATCTCAACTTTCTATTTCCATTTTATCATAAATCGGTGATTTTTATGAGTAATAGTTGAGAGGAAGCGTTTTTATTTTAAGCAAAAGAAGAGAGGAACTTTCATCCCTCTCTTCTTTGATTTATTTATAAAATCTTATTTTTCTGTCAAGGCTGCAAGTCCTGGAAGAACCTTACCTTCAAGAAGTTCCATTGATGCTCCACCACCAGTAGAGATCCATGAGAACTTGTCTGCACGGCCAAGGTTAATCGCTGCGGCAGCTGAGTCACCACCACCGATGATTGATTTAACGCCTGGTTGTTTCACGATAGCATCCATCACACCGATTGTACCAGCTTGGAAGTCTGGGTTTTCAAATACACCCATAGGTCCGTTCCATACAACTGTTTTGGCACCAGTCAAAGCTTCGTCAAATTTAGCGATAGATTTTGGACCGATATCAAGACCAAGGAAGCCTTCAGAAACTGCTTCACCTTCAGTATCACGTACTTCAGTGTAGCCAGCAAATGCATTAGCTTCTTTTGAGTCAACTGGCAAGATCAATTTACCGTTTGCTTTTTCAAGAAGAGCTTTCGCAACATCCAATTTGTCTTCTTCTACAAGTGAGTTACCGATTTCGATACCTTGTGCTTTGTAGAATGTGTAAGTCATACCACCACCGATAAGGACTTTATCAGCTTTTTCAAGCAAGTTTTCGATAACACCGATCTTGTCTGAAACTTTTGAACCACCAAGGATAGCCACGAATGGACGTTCTGGAGCTTCAACTGCTTCTTGGATGTAGGCAATTTCGTTTTCAAGAAGGAAACCAGCAACTGCTTTTTCAACGTTTGCTGAGATACCAACGTTAGATGCGTGTGCACGGTGAGCTGTACCGAATGCATCGTTTACGAAGATACCATCTCCAAGTGATGCCCAGTATTTACCAAGTTCAGGATCGTTTTTAGATTCTTTCTTGCCGTCAACATCTTCGTAACGAGTGTTTTCAACCAAGAGAACTTGTCCATCTTCAAGAGCGTCGATAGCTGCTTCCAATTCAGCACCACGAGTGACACCTGGAAGGAAAGCAACTTCTTGACCCAATTTAGCTGCCAAGTCAGCAGCTACAGGAGCAAGTGATTTACCAGCTTTGTCTGCTTCTTCTTTTACACGACCAAGGTGAGAGAAGAGGATAGCACGTCCACCTTGTTCAAGGATGTACTTGATAGTTGGAAGAGCTGCAGTGATACGGTTGTCGTTGGTAATCACGCCATCTTTTACAGGTACGTTGAAGTCAACACGAACGAGAACTTTTTTCCCTTTCAATTCAACGTCTTTAACAGTAAGTTTTGCCATGTTACAAAAACCCCTTTATTTATTTTATTCGAAACTATTATATCACACTTTGGAAATATAAGGAAAGATTTCACAAGATTTTTCGATATTTAATCTTCATCTTCTTTTTTCTGCTTCAATGTCAAGGCTAAACTAGCAAGACCAAGGCTTGCCAATCCTGCTATTAGGGCTTCATTGGCATCAGCAGTTCCTGTGTTTGGCAATTGTTTGCTTGCTTCTTCTGATTTAACTGCTGTATTTTGGGCTGGTTTTTCTTGTGTAGGCGCTACTGCTGGTTCAGTTTTTACTTTTGTTCCAATTTCAACAATTTCTGGAATCGCCTCTTGAATGACTTCTGTTGAACGAAGGCGACGCTGACCGTTCTCATCAACTTCAAAGACATGTCTTAATAGACCATCTCGTCCCTGTATGATGACTCGTTGTTCCCCAACTAGCATATCAGCATTTTCATGCTCTTGACGGTCAAAGGCAACCTTTTCCTCTTGAACTTCCAATTTAGGAGCCTTTTGTTGATCAGAAGCCGGTTGATTAGTAGGTTTTGGAAGGTCTGTGTTTTGTGGTGCTGGATTGGCAGGGATGAGACCAGTACCTACTTCCACGATTTCAGGGCTTGCTTCTTTCAAAACTTCTGTAGCTCGAAGCGTACGATTGCCTTGGCTATCTACTTCAATCAAGCGACGAATTTGCCCCTCAACTCCTGCTTGGACAAGTTGACGTTGACCGACTGTAAGATTTGGATTTGGACGTTCTTGGTGTTCGAAGGCAATACTTGTCTCTTCGACTTCTAATTTCGGAGTATCCACAACCAAATTCTTGACACCTTCAGCTGGTTCCTTGCTTGAAATAACTTTTTCTACCGGTTTAGCAGGTTGTGGTTTTTCAGCAGATTCATAAACAAAGGCATAATGAGTAAAGTGTGGTGCTGTAAAGATGACATGACTATCCGTTTGTTCAAAAGCCAATTCTACTGCTGCTTTTCCTTCAGGTAAGAAGAAGACTTTCTTCACTTTCTTATCTTTTTCAATTGGAATTTTCACAATAGAAGCGTAAGAGAGATCAACGTCTTGACCTTTTTCATCTAGACCTTCTATTTCAAAGACATGAGCATCTTCTCCAGCAAAGTATTTCTTCTCTTCAGCACTTGCTTGAACACGCTCTACTTTCAAGCCCTTGATGATAGTCTTCTCTTTATTTGAGAAGTGTACCTCAACACCTGTTTTACTATCAGAAAAGACTGCTGGCTTGTCTTCTTTCAATAAAGCAACCAGATCTTTCAGACTCTGTTTCGCTGTTGCAAGCTCTTCTGGACTCAAATCTACTTTTTCAACCAAGGCCTTGTTTTTCTCAAGAAGCGGAGCTAGGGCAGAACCTGAAGGATGGTTTGGCTTGGCAGCCAAGAGTTCTTGAGCCTCACCTGTTAAGCGATCGAGTTCTGTCTTTTCTTCCGTAAATTTCTCTTGACCATTCAGAGCTTTATGAGCTTCTGTCAATTTATTGAGACGGTCATTCACCTGATCTTGGGTGCTAGTTTCATGGTCTTTCAACACTTGCTCGGCCGCTTCAATTGCTTTCAAGAAAGCTTCTTTTACTTCTGGTGAAGCAAAGTTATAGACCACCTTGTTCTTAGCTGCTTCAACTTCTGCTAATTTTTGTTTAAGGTACTCATCGTTCAATGCTGCTTTTGGAGATACCAAGACATCAAAGTTGACTTCATGACCTTGGTAACGAAGCGTCAAGGTTTGACGACCAGTCTTTTGAGCATCGTAACCAGAAATTTCAACTCCCTCATCAGTAAAGGAGTGTTCTTCCATGGTGTCATTGCTATAAGCCACTGC
This sequence comes from Streptococcus mitis, assembly GCF_002096735.1. Lineage (GTDB taxonomy): Bacteria > Bacillota > Bacilli > Lactobacillales > Streptococcaceae > Streptococcus > Streptococcus mitis_CZ. The sequence continues at coordinate 75,075 of NZ_NCVC01000012.1, forward strand.
AAAGCGTCCTTCAGACAAGTCTAAGCTATCCCCAACTAGGTAATCTTTTTTCGGTTCCTGACTTACTTCAATTCCCAAAATAGTTTTCGGACTTGCTTCATCTTGACTAGTAACAGTCACTGATAAATTAGCATGTACCGGTTGCCCCAAATATTGTAAAGTAAGATTTTGTTCTCCCTTATGATGCGTATCAAAACCTGATACTGATACACCCGCGTGAGTTAGGCGAATAAGTTCGTCCTCAGCTCCACCTTCGTACTGAACTCGAAGAACACCACCTCTAAGGTCCAAATCCTCCCCTTCGGCGTAGCTTGTTTTCTTAGGTCCTGTTTCTAGGCTGACTGACTTGATTCTTCTGTCATCTTTTGGAACGGAAACTGCTAGGATATTACTAATTTCCTTGCCTGGCAACTGGGTACGATAGTAAAGAAGACCAGATTGATTTGTCAAATCCAATGGTGCACTTGCTAAGTCACCTCCAACTTCGCTCTTCAAGGTTGCAAGCGGAGTTTGAGAATTTGGATTATCATAAACGGTAATGGTTGCTCCAGCTGGTACATCCGCAAAGCCAACTTGTACCTTGTTATTGCCTAGAGAACGGGCTGCAGCCTTGGCCATCGGAATATTGACACTTTCAGTATCAAGCTTTTCATACATTCTCCAGTTATAGATACGAATAGCCTTCCATGGAGTTCCATTGTCGGAAGTGACAACATTCAAGCGCCAATCTTGAGCTGTGATAGGTTTGTCAAGGGTAATATCTGTAACATGGGCTTTATTGCCACGAACTTCCTTAGCCAACTTCCATTGACCATCCGCATCTTTATAATAAAGGTCAAAGTCTTTGGTGTTCATCAAACCGTCGTTTACAGATTCTCCACCAGCTCCAGCATGGTCCATCACCCATCTAACAACTGTACGTGGCTGGGTCAAACGAATATCCACACTACCACTTAACTGTCCAGAAGACCACTTGTCTGACAGACTGGTAATGGTACCATTCAACATGCCTTCGATGCCTTCCCCACCTTCTGTTTTAGGGAAGGTACTATCAATAACTGTTGCACCTGGTACGATATTTTCAGCTAATGGTTTTGGTAGGCTAGTATCTTTTACAGTCATGCCCCAATCAAAGGTTGTTGTTGCAGCTTCTGAACGAACCCCATTTTTACCAACGGCTACAACCTTCAGTTCTTGAGTTGTACCTTGAGCACTTGCTGAGCGGCTAACTTTTGGTAGATAAATAGTTGTAGAAGATGAGCCAGTTAGTAATTTCCAGCTGTCTCCATCTTTTTCGTAAACTTCATAGAAATCTGCATCCTTGTTGCCTTTAAATTGTACAACTGCTTCCGCTTCTTGGGCATTTTTAAGGACTTGTTTGGCTACAGCTACTGTGGTTGGTGCCTGAGGAGCATCTTGATTATTGCTGATGGTCAATTGCCCCAGGTTAAATTGATAACCTTTTAAGCCTTTATCATTTTCAAAATAGAGTTTAATACCGTAAATTGTTTTACCTGCCAAGGAACTCAAATCAAAATCATTGGTAGTCCAGTCATCTGAAACTGTTAATTCTTTACGGGCAGCTTCATCACCGTAGGTATAATCTTTCTTGGTTGCAAATTCTACATAAACCTTGGTCCCTTTGCCTCCTTTGTGGGCAACATGCAATTTGGTTGTATCTGTCACCTTCAAGCGAGTAGAGTACAAATTCACATCTTGCTTGGTCGCACCTGAAAGATCCCCTGCAAATTTGAGAGAAGTTCCACCATTATAAGCATCTTCAAAATCATAGCTTGCTTTCAACTTATCGCCAGTTGATTTTTGCCACCAGCGCCATGTTGGAAGAACACCTGAAACTGAACGGTAATTCCACTCAGAATCCTTAGAAACCTTACCATCTACGAACCATTTTCTACCATGACCTGTATTAAAAGAAGTAGTAAAAGTATTACCTACTGCTGGCGTACGGTCAGCAACTAGGTTAGCAATCCCATACCAATCTTTATCACCTGGTTTTTGGCCAGTAGGATCACCTTGATAACCTGTAAAGAAGATATCTTCATTCTTATGATAATCTTCACCAGTTTTTCCTAAACTTGTAATGGTATCTGGGGCGAATAAACCAAGAGAAAGGCGTAATTTCCCATTTTCATCTAAAATGTCATTCCATTTGACCTTGGTCTTGTAGGAACCACCCTGTTGCAATTCCAAACCTGCAAATACGTCATAAGGATTACGGCCAATCCAGTTGGCAGTTGTAATAGTGTAATCATTCTTAGCCTTATCCCAGTTAAAGTTAGCAAAGAAGTTATCTGCTGGAACCTTATCTCCTTCTGGTTGCATGAATTGGTAGTTGTATTCTCCCAAACCATCTTGGTGGTAACGTCCATAGTTATAAGTCATGGCATCGTACCAAGAATACTTGATTGGATGGTTTACCTTAGCAGCATATTCCTTGGTATAGAGCATAAACTGGCGCATCTTTTCTCCAAGAGGTTCAACCAAGTCCCCAGTTGTTTCTTGGTTAATGAAATAGCCATCATAGCCATAATACTTGGCCATATCCACCAATTTACGGGCAATTGGGAAGCTACCATCTGGGTCTTGCTTCAAAGCTTCAGCGAATTTTTCTTGATCTGCAATACTATTAGACCAGTTGAAGAAGAGTGTACCGTATACAGGAACCCCGTTACGGTGACCTGCATCAATAACGTCAGGCGTTGGTACGAGACCTTCCCAGAAGACCATTGAATCTAGATATTGCCAATAGTCAAAAGCATAGGCCTTGAACTCTTCTCCACCAACAGAAGCATGGTCTTTTGCTTTAGAATTGGTGTTGGATAGAGCTTGAACTTTTGCTTCCTTGCTAGCTTTTTCATTGACCAAATGACCTGTCCGACGTGGAGCGAGGGCAACAGAGCCGCGGTTGATGGCATCATCTTCACGAGCACCGGGTTCCCATTTCAACAATTCTTCCCAAGAATTAAATTTGATTTCCTTTGGTTTTAATGTTTTTTCTGTATTTTTAGGGACATCTGGCTGGACTTCTTTTTCAATCTTATTAGCTTCTGCTGCTGGCTTAGACTCATCTCCTTGGCTAGTTGCTTCAGGCTTTGCTTCTATTTCCTTGTCAGACTTAGGTTTTGCTTCTACAGATGATGTTTCTGCAGCCACCTCACTTGGTTTTTCCTCTGGTTTAGCTGCGCTAGCTGCTTCTGTGGTTTCAGTAGTCGCAGCTTCATTGCTTGCTGGCGAAGCAGTTTCAGATACTGTCGCTACTCCTTCTTCCTTTTCTAACTTATTTTCTCTAGCATGTTCTCCTTCATGCTGCTTGTCAGCTTCATTAGTTGGATGCTCACTCTCTCCTGAAACAAGCGCTGTATTGGCTCCCTTATTTTCAGGAACTGCAGTTTCTTCTGCCAAGGCTGGACCAGCAAATAAAACAGCCCCAATCATCAGCGAGCAGGCTCCTACTGATAACTTACGAATACTGTAACGACAACGTCTTTCAAAAAATGGATTCTTCATTTTCTCCTCCTAAAGGATTGATTTTGTTGCATAAAAGAAAGCGCTTAACTTTCTTTATAAAATTTTTATCCCAATCACAGGGACCAAGATAATACCTCCCTCATTTTAAAATATTTCTTTTAAATGTCAATATATAAAAGGAAATACCTATATCTAGGTTAGAAATTGGTAAAATTAATATAATTAAGGCCCATTCTAACGAATTTTCTTTCTAAAATCTTAGCTTAACACTTGTTAGATTTACTTTTATCCTTTAAAATAGAATAGGAGAAATTCCGTTATTATTTTTCGGAGGAAAAAGAAATGTCCATTAATTGGCAGGAAATTTTATTTCACTTTTTAGGTGGTCTGGGACTATTCTTATATAGTATCAAGACCATGGGAGACGGTTTGCAACAAGCTGCTGGAGATCGCCTTCGTTTTTACATTGACAAGTACACTAGCAATCCGTTCTTCGGTGTGCTAGTTGGTATCGGTATGACGGCGCTAATTCAGTCAAGTTCTGGGGTCACAGTCATTACAGTGGGGCTAGTCAGCGCAGGACTTTTGACCTTGCGTCAAGCTATCGGTATTGTCATGGGTGCCAATATTGGAACTACCGTTACATCCTTTATCATCGGTTTTAAGCTAGGAGATTACGCCTTACCAATGCTTTTCATCGGAGCGATTTGTCTCTTCTTCACCAAGAATCGCTCTATCAATAACATCGGACGTATCATTTTTGGTGTAGGTGGTATCTTCTTCGCTCTCAATCTTATGAGCGGTGCAATGGAGCCTCTAAAAGACCTGCAAGTCTTTAGAGACTACATGGTTGAACTAAGTAAGAGTCCTATTCTCGGTGTCTTTGTCGGAACTGGACTAACCCTACTCATTCAAGCTTCTTCCGCAACTATCGGTATCCTACAGAATCTTTACGCAAGTGGTTTGATTGATCTACAAGGTGCCCTACCAGTCTTGTTTGGTGATAATATCGGAACGACCATTACAGCTATTATTGCTTCTCTTGGAGCCAATATCGCTGCCAAACGTGTTGCTGGTGCCCATGTCGCCTTTAACGTGATTGGTACGGTTATCTGTATTGTCTTCCTTGTACCTTTCACTGGCTTGATTCAATGGTTTGAATCTACACTCAATCTGGCTCCAGAAATGACCATTGCCTTCGCCCACGGAACCTTTAATATCACAAATACTATTATCCAATTTCCATTCATCGGAGCCTTGGCCTACTTTGTAACCAAGCTCATCCCTGGTGAAGATGAAGTTGTCAAATACGAGCCGCTTTACCTCGATGAGCATTTGATTAAACAAGCTCCATCAATCGCTCTCGGAAATGCCAAAAAAGAACTCCTTCACTTGGGAAATTATGCTTCTAAAGCCTTTGACCTTTCATACAACTACATCATTGACCTTAATGAAAAGGTTGCTGAAAAAGGCCACAAGACAGAAGAAGCCATCAATACCATTGATGAAAAATTGACTCGTTACCTGATTACTCTTTCAAGTGAAGCTCTTAGCCAGAAAGAAAGTGAAGTGCTCACCAACATCCTGGATTCATCCCGTGATTTGGAACGGATTGGGGATCACGCTGAGGCCCTAATCAATCTGACTGACTACCTTCAACGTAAAAATGTTGAGTTTTCTGAAGCTGCTTTGCAGGAATTAGCTGATATCTATCAAAAAACCACTGACTTTATCAAGGATGCCCTTGATAGCGTGGAAAACAATGATATTGAAAAAGCTCAAAGTCTGATTGAACGCCATAAAGAAATCAACAATATGGAACGTGTTCTCAGAAAGACCCACATCAAGCGTCTCAACAAGGGCGAGTGTTCAACACAAGCTGGGGTCAACTTTATCGACATCATTTCCCACTACACTCGTGTGTCTGATCACGCTATGAATCTAGCTGAAAAGGTCATCGCTGAACAAATCTAAGAACCAAGAAGCTATCCTGGATGGGATGGCTTTTTTCTTTTCCTAATCTAGAATTGCTTTTCTAACATATAGAAAAATGCTTTGATTCACAATGGAATCAAAGCATTTTAAAGAGCTCCCCATACATAAGCGCAGAAGCTGCGGTTCCTCTGTACTTAGCTTCTTCTCTTTTAATAAAGCGAGCTAAGTTGAGCAACTCAGGTGCCGGATGTTTGGGATTTAGGAGCAATTCACGATTGACCAGGCCTGAGAGACGAACTGCCAGCAATTGCTCATTTGTAGTAGGCAGTTTTTTAGCAGTCTCTAGGAGAGCAGCAACTAAATCTTCACTCAAATCATGTCGAGCATGATTGTAAAGATCTTTTATAAGGCTTTCTAGGTTTGGTTCTACCATCCCTACCACCTCCCTTATGGTTTAATAATTTTTAATCAAATCAACCGTTGAACGATCCAATTTCTTCACCAAGGCTTGCAAGAAAGCTTGAGCTTCTAGGAAGTCATCCATAGCGTAGAGGGTTTGGTGAGAATGGATATAACGAGCGCAAACACCGATTGTTGTTGATGGGACACCACCATTTTTCAAATGAGCTGCGCCAGCGTCTGTGCCGCCTTTACCACAGTAGTATTGATACTTGATTCCAGCTTCTTCAGCCGTTGTCAAAAGGAAATCCTTCATTCCTGGGAGAAGCAAGTGACCTGGATCGTAGAAACGAATCAAGGTTCCATCCCCAATCTTGCCTTGACCGCCATAAACATCACCTGCTGGTGAACAGTCAACTGCGAGGAAGACTTCTGGATCAAACTTGGTTGTAGATGTATGAGCACCGCGGAGACCAACTTCTTCTTGGACGTTAGAACCCAGATAGAGTTCATTGCCAAGTTTTTGACCTGACAGGGCTTCTGCTAACTCACTAACCATGAGCACACCGTAGCGATTGTCCCAAGCTTTTGAGATGATATTTTTTTCATTGGCTGTTAAGATTGCAGAACTATCTGGTACGATGGTGTCGCCAGGACGGATGCCAAAACTTTCTGCCTCAGCCTTGTCCGCAAAACCACCATCAAAGACGATATCTGCAATAGCAGGCATGGTTGGTCCGCCCTTACCACGAGTCAAATGTGGCGGAACAGAACCTGAAATCACAGGAATTTCACGACCGTCAAGAGTCAAGAGTTTGAAACGTTGGCTGCTGACTACCATGGGGTTCCAGCCACCAATTTCTACGACACGGAAGGTGCCGTCTGGCTTAATCTCGCTGACCATAAAACCAACTTCATCCATGTGAGAAGCAACCAAGACGCGTGGTGCATCTGCAGCTTCTGAATGCTTAATTCCGAAAATACCACCCAAGCCATCTGTCACCACTTCATCCACGTGCGGGGTCAACTTTTCACGAAGATAAGCACGAACAGGTGCTTCATGACCTGAGATCGCAGTAAGTTCTGTTACTTCTTTGATTTTTGAAAATAATGTTGTCATTTCAGTTCCTTCTTTCTTTCATCCATTTTACCACTTTTTATAGGAGAAGGATAGCGGGAAGGTGGATTTCTAAGTTAGTATCTTAGTCTTGCTCTATCTTAGAAAAAGCTTGTATTTTCTTGCATGTGAGGTGAAATCTAAGAACTATTCCAAGACCACCCAAACTATTAATTCCCAAACACAAAACAATTCAATGCTATATTTGTTCAGTTTTTCATGAAATTTGCAGAAAATAGTTGACTTCGCCTTCTTATTTCTTTAAAATAGTACAAAACTAGAAAAAGGAAAAAATCATGACCAAAACAATTCTTGTTACAGGTGGAGCTGGCTACATTGGCTCCCATACCGTTAAAGCTCTTTTAAATGCTGGCTATCAGGTACATGTTCTAGATAATCTCTCTACAGGAAATCGAGCGGCTGTAGATAGTCGTGCTAGCTTTAAACAACTGGATGTTTATGATGCTAATGCCTTAAAAACTTACTTGGAAGAAAACAAGATTGACGCTGTTCTGCATTGTGCAGGTGAAATTGTTGTGAGCGAAAGTATTGAAAATCCAAGTAAATACTTCACTGCCAATGTTGCTGGTATGAACCAAGTTCTCAAAGTCTTGTCTGAAGTTGGTATTCAAAAAATCATGTTCTCTTCGACTGCTTCCCTCTATGGTAATAACTGTATTGACAAGCCGGCAACTGAAGATACCCTGCTCGACCCTGTCAACCCTTATGCAGAAACAAAACTGATGGGTGAACGAATGATTTACTGGATGGCCAATCGCTACGATTGGAAATATGTCATTTTCCGTTACTTTAATGTAGCTGGGGCTGAAATGGATGCTTCAAACGGTCTGCGAGTGAAAAATCCAACTCATATCATTCCCAACATCAACAAGACCGCATTGGGACAAAATGATAGCCTGAAAATATTTGGAGATGACTATGATACACGTGATGGTTCATGTATTCGAGATTACATTCATGTCTTGGACCTTGCACAGGCTCATGTTAAAGGAATGAACTACCTATTTCAAGAAAACAGTTCTTCTCAAATCTTTAACTTGGGAACTGAAAAAGGCTATACCGTCAAAGAAATCTTTAAAACTGCTGAAGAACTACTGAATAAAAAAATACCCCACGAAATTGTTGCTCGCCGTGCTGGGGACCCAGCCAGCGTCCTAGCAGACGCATCAAAAGCTAAAAAATATCTTGATTGGAAGGCTAGCTACTCCCTCGAAGATATTATTTTATCAGATTATCGTTGGCGTGTTAAAGAAGGCAAAAACATTTTGGAATAGGATAACAAAGGAGAAAGCCTTGGCGCTCTCTCCTTGTTTTATTCATTAAATTGTCAGAAAATTTATTGACAGATTAAATAAATCATTTACAGTAATATCCGCAGGTATCTTTCAGTACCAAATCTACATGAAAGGATGGGGTATGAAACTTTCTCATTATTTAATTGGCTTACTTCTACTCCTAGTCTTTCTCTCTATTAGCATTGGGACCAGTGATTTTTCATGGGGAAAACTCTTTGCTCTGGATCATGAAACTTGGCTTCTCTTTCAAGAGTCCCGTCTTCCAAGAACCATCAGTATTCTCCTGACGGCCTCTAGTATGAGTATGGCAGGACTTCTCATGCAGACTATCACTCAAAATCAGTTTGCTGCTCCAAGCACAGTTGGAACGACTGAAGCTGCCAAACTGGGAATGGTGCTGAGCCTCTTTGTCTTTCCGTCGGCTAGTCTGACCCAAAAGATGCTCTTCGCTTTTGTTTCATCCATCACATTCACCCTCTTCTTCCTAGCCTTCATGACTATTTTTTCTATAAAGGAAAGGTGGATGTTGCCTCTGATTGGGATCATCTATAGCGGGATTATCGGTTCTGTGACAGAAGTTATCGCCTACCGTTTCAATCTGGTTCAGAGTATGACAGCTTGGACCCAGGGCTCCTTCTCCATGATTCAGAATCATCAGTATGAATGGCTCTTTTTAGGCCTCATCATCCTGATAGCCGTTTGGAAATTATCCCAAACTTTTACCATCATGAATCTGGGCAAGGAAGCCAGTGAGAGTTTGGGGATTTCTTACTCCCTACTTGAAAAACTGGCTCTCTTTCTGGTTGCTCTAACGACTAGTGTCACCATGATTACCGTGGGTGGCTTACCTTTTCTCGGAGTTATTGTTCCCAATCTTGTTCGCAAGCGTTATGGAGATAATCTAAGTCAGACCAAACTTATCGTCGCACTGGTTGGAGCCAATCTAGTTCTGGCTTGCGATATCCTATCCCGAGTTCTGATTCGACCCTATGAGTTGTCTGTCAGTCTTCTACTAGGAATCATTGGTAGCCTCGTCTTTATCCTACTTCTATGGAGAGGGGGACGAAAAGATGCAGTTTAAAAGCAAACATACCAAACTCTTCTGCCTTCTCATTATTCTCGCCATCGGAGCTTGTCTTCTCTACTTTTGGCCCATCACTCACTTGTCAGCCTTTGCTTGGAAATTGCGTTCCCAAAAAATTGTCGTTTATCTCTTGGTAGCTATCGCGACTGGGATTTCGACCATTAGTTTTCAAACCCTGACGGAAAATCGTTTCCTGACTCCTAGTATTTTGGGAATCGAATCCTTCTACGTCCTACTACAAACTCTGCTACTGGTTTTTGAAAGCAAGTTTCTTCAACTCGGGAAGTCTCCCATCTTAGAATTCCTAATCTTACTTCTTGTCCAATCCCTCTTCTTTCTCGCCTTAGAAGGCTACCTGAAGACGCTGATGAAACAAGATCTGGTCTTTATCCTGCTGATTTGTCTTGCCCTCGGAAGTCTCTTTCGAAATATCAGTACCTTCCTTCAGGTCCTGATGGATCCAAACGAATACGATAAACTGCAAAACGGTCTCTTTGCCTCCTTTCAACATCTCAACACTTCCATCCTAGCCATCGGCTCTCTGATCATCATTGCTTTGACAATCTTTTTCTTTCGAAAAGCAGTCATTCTGGATGTCTTGCACCTACAAAGAGAAACAGCTCAGATATTGGGACTCGATGTTGAAAAAGAACAGAAAGAGCTCCTCTGGGGCATCGTACTTTTAACTTCAACGGCCACTGCCTTGGTAGGGCCTATGGCCTTCTTCGGCTTTATGCTGGCTAATATAACTTACCTGATTGTCAAAGATTATCGGCACAAGTTGCTCTTTATCGTAACTATTCTGATTGGATTTATTAGTTTGACCTTGGGACAAGCCCTCATCGAACGAGTTTTTGCTCTGGAAATTCGCATCAGCATGATCATCGAGAGTGTGGGTGGCTTCTTATTCTTTATCTTACTTTATAGGAGGGCGCGTCGGTGAAACTGGAAAACATTGACAAATCCATTCAAAAACAGGATATTTTGCAAGGCATTTCGCTTGAAGTCAGTCCTCAGAAACTGACAGCCTTTATTGGCCCAAATGGTGCTGGAAAATCGACTCTCCTCTCCATCATGAGCAGACTGACCAAGAAAGATCAGGGGATTCTCAGTATCAAAGGCCGTGAAATCGAGAGTTGGAATTCACAAGAACTAGCTCAAGAACTCACTATCCTAAAGCAGAAAATCAATTACCAAGCCAAATTGACGGTGGAAGAACTGGTCAGTTTTGGACGATTTCCCTACAGTAGAGGACGACTGAGACCAGAAGATTGGGAAAAAATCCGAGAAACTCTGGACTATCTGGAACTGACCAACCTAAAAGACCGCTACATCGATAGCCTGTCTGGAGGCCAGCTCCAGCGGGTCTTTATCGCTATGGTACTGGCCCAGGATACAGACTTTATCTTGCTAGATGAACCGCTCAACAATCTCGATATCAAGCAAAGCGTCAGCATGATGCAGATTCTCAAGCGACTGGTGGAGGAACTAGGAAAGACCATTATCATCGTCCTCCACGATATCAACATGGCCAGTCAGTATGCAGATGAAATTGTCGCCTTCAAGGACGGTCAAGTCTTTAGCAAGGGAAGAACAGATCAAATCATGCAGGCTGACCTGCTCAGTCAACTTTATGAGATTCCCATCACGCTGGCTGATATCAATGGCAAAAAGATCTGTATCTATAGCTAATAACATATAAGTTCAAGTTAGAGAACCTTCAATCTCTTAGTCAATAAAACCTAGAGACTCCCTAAATCGTTATCACATTTTAAAAAGGAGAAATCATGAAAACATCCCTCAAACTTTACCTCACTGCCCTAGTAGCCAGCTTCTTGCTCCTACTTGGTGCATGTAGTACAAACTCAAGCACTAGTAAGACGGAGTCAAGTAGCTCTGCTCCAACAGAGGTAACCATTAAAAATTCACTAGGTGTAGTCACACTTTCAAAAGTCCCTGAAAAGATTGTGACCTTTGACCTCGGTGCTGCGGATACTATTCGCGCTTTAGGTTTTGAAAAGAATATCGTCGGAATGCCTACAAAAACTGTTCCGACTTATCTAAAAGACCTAGCTGGAAAAGTTAAAAATGTTGGTTCTATGGTTGAGCCAGACCTAGAAGCCCTTGCTGCTCTTGAACCAGACCTAATTATCGCTTCACCACGTACCCAAAAATTCGTAGATAAGTTCAACGAAATCGCTCCGACTGTTCTCTTCCAAGCAGGCAAAGATGACTACTGGACTTCTACCAAGACTAATATCGAATCCCTAGCAAGCGCCTTCGGTGAAACTGGTACACAGAAAGCCAAGGAAGAATTGGCCAAGCTAGACAAGAACATCCAAGAAGTCGCTACTAAAAATGAAAGTTCTGACAAAAAAGCCCTTGCCATCCTCCTCAACGAAGGAAAAATGGCTGCCTTTGGTGCCCAATCTCGTTTCTCTTTCTTGTACCAAACCTTGAAATTCAAGCCAACTGATACTCAATTTGAAGATTCTCGCCACGGACAAGAAGTCAGCTTTGAAAGTGTCAAAGAAATCAATCCTGACATCCTCTTTGTCATCAACCGTACCCTTGCCATCGGTGGGGACAACTCTAGCAACGATGGCGTCCTAGAAAATGCCCTTATCGCTGAAACTCCTGCCGCTAAAAATGGTAAGATTATCCAACTAACACCAGACCTCTGGTATCTAAGCGGAGGTGGTCTTGAATCAACAAAACTCATGATTGAAGACGCACAAAAAGCTTTGAAATAAGCAACTTCAAACTCAACTAACAACTTTACATGATAAACCGCATCCTATCAAGCTCACTCAAACCTGATAGGATGCGGTTTTATTATTTTATTAAAATCTTTTACCTAACCTCATTCCCCTTCTTGATTTCGTTTGAGGGAAAAATGGTCTGGAACAGGGTCCTTACCTGTTTTCGACCAGGGATGGCAACGTAAAATCCGAGCCAAGCCCATCAAAACACCCTTGAAGCCATGTTTTTCAATAGCCTCAATCATGTAGTTGGAACAAGTCGGCTCAAAGCGACAAGAGGGTGGAAAGGCTGGTGAGATAAAACGTTGGTAAAAGCGCACAGGCGCTATTAAAATTCGTTTCATTATTTCTTGGTTACAGCCATGGTATGTAGTTGGCTGATTTCTTTTTTGTTAAGGCGACGCGATTCACCTGGACGGAGACCTGTCAAGTCTAGGTGTCCAAAACGAGTTCGAGACAACTTATCTACTTGGAGACCGACAGCTTCAAACATCTTTTTAACCTGATGGTTACGCCCTTCATGGATGGTCAACTGCACCACAGAGCGGTTTTTAACTGGATCCACTTTGAGAATCTCATAGACAGCCGGTTTGGTTTTCTTTCCATCAATCTCAAGTCCACGGGTCAAGGGGCGCAGATTATCCTTATTGGCCACACCTTTAACACGCGCGACATAAACCTTGTCAATCTCATTACGAGGGTGAATCATCTCATCTGTAAAATCCCCATCATTGGTCAAAATCAAGACTCCTGATGTATCCCAGTCCAAACGTCCAACTGGGTAAATGCGCTCTTTTACATTGGGCAAGAGGTCCACAACAGTCTTACGACCCTTGTCATCTGTCACACTGGAAATGACACCGCGTGGTTTGTTAAGCAGATAATAGACCTTTTCTTCGTTGTAGATAGGTTGACCTTCCACTTCGACCTTGTCTCCTGACTTGATGGTCGTTGCGAGTTCACGTACCACCTGGCCGTTGACCGTCACCAAGCCTTGCTTGATCAGCTCTTCTGCTTTTCTCCTACTGGCCACACCTGCGTGGGCAATATATTTATTGATTCTCATCTTCTTCTATCCTTTCACCAAATAATTGGCTTTCTTGGGCTTGAATCTCAAGCTCATCAATCACTGGTAATTCTTCCAAATGATTTATCCCCATGTAATCTAGGAAATAATCTGTAGTCACATAGAGGTTGGGGCGACCCAACACTTCTTTTTTCCCGTCTTCTCGTATCAAGTCAAAGGCCTGCAACTTTGCCAAGGCCCCACTCGAGTTGACTCCACGGATGGCATCAATCTCTATCCGTGTGATAGGCTGTTTGTAGGCAATGATGGACAAGGTCTCAAGGGCAGCCCGAGATAAACTCTGGTTGATAGGTGCCTTAGAGTATTCCTTCAAAATCTCTGAAAACTGAGGCTTGGTCACCAATCTATAAGCACCACCTGTCTCAATCAGGGCCAAACTGGAATCTGGGTCCTTTTCATACTTCTGGGCTAATTTTTCTAAACTCTGTTGGATGCCTGTCGGTGGCAGAGAGAGGAGTTCAGCTAACTGGCGGACTCTAATCCCATCTTCACCCGCTACAAACAAGAGCGCTTCTATTTTTGCTAAAGTACTCATCTTTCCTCTCTATCAAGTCTAGCTTTGGGCCACTTGACTTTCTTCCTTCTTTTCCATGAGATAAATATCTCCGAAACTTTCCTCTTGCACAAGAATCAGCTCCTGGGTTTTGATTAACTCTAGGGTTGCCAAAAAGAGGGTGATGACCTCTTGGAGATTCTGGGCTTCCTTAAACAAATCCTGCAAGCGCAATTGATCTCGTCCAGTCAAGGACTCTTTTACGATGACCATCATGTCCTCAATCTTATACTCATCCCGCAAGATAGTCGTGTGATTCTGTGCAAACTCCTCTTTTTTCTTGGCTAGGATATTTGAAAAAGCCAAAAAGAGGTCAATGGTCGTCTTGTCATGCACAAGCTCCGCATCTTCGTAAATCAACTCTGTCGGCGCTTTGGAATAATACTGGGCCCGATCTTGGTGCTTGGCTTCTAAGTGCTCCCCCAAGAGCTTGAACTTGCGGTATTCTTCGATTTGGGAAAGAAGATCCTGCTCTAGATCGTCCTCCAAGTCGGTCACTTCTGCTACCTTTGGAAGGAGTTTGCGGCTCTTGATCAGCATGAGCTGGCTGGCCATAACCATGTACTCGCCCGTCACTTCTAGACGCATGGCCTGCAGGGTTGAAACATAGGCTAGATACTGTTCAATGACTTCCGTAATGGGCACATCGTAGATATCCATCTGGTACTTAGAAACCAGGTGCAAGAGCAAGTCCAGGGGCCCTTCAAAATCTTTTAATTTAATATCCATTATCTATATTTTTCTAAGGTCAGGACTGTTTTTAATCCTAATTTTTTTGCAATTTCGTACAAATCGACCTTCTTTTCTATTTGTCTTAGAATGAACTGTTCCCGTAGGGCTTGGGCTGATAGTGCTGGAAAACCTTTCTCCTTGACAAAGGACTCTAGCTGGCGAAAGGCCCACTGACGAGAATAGGATTTCCCTCCCCTTTCAAAGATATAGGTCTGGCCCATCAAAGGTTCCAACTCTGAAAGCAAGGTTGTAGGAATGGTGACAATCCTCTGTTGGGAAGCCTTCTTGATTCGCAACACCTGAAAGTCCAGATTGACGTCCGCAACCTTGAGGGCTAAAATCTCACTCGGCAAGAGCCCCATTTCCAAGATAAGTAGAGCCAGTAAACGCCCCTCTGGATAATTACTTTCCTGCCAAAAAGAGTCTAGGTTTAACAGTTCTGGCTTTGCCGTCTTCTTTTCAGCTTGTTTGGCTAATTCCAAACGATAAAAGCTATCCACTTCTCCTTTTTGATAGAGAAAGTAGAGAAATTGGTTACAGGCTGAAATCTTTCGCTTCTGGGCGCTGTTTTTTAGATTGGCTAGCTGGGCTTGGTAAATCTTGAGACTGGTCTCAGAAATTCGCTCGCCTACCAAATCTAAAAATTGTTCCAGATCATACTTATAGGACTGCTTGGAATTGGCAGACAGACCCTGCTTTTCCTCTAAAAAGGCTGAAATCCTGTCTCTCATTTGCATCGAATCTCATATTCCTTACTAAAGTCATGCAAGAGGGCATTGACTGCCTTGAGAATAGACTTGCGCGTGATAATTCCTTGGAAAATACCAGACGCATCCACAACCGGCAAGAAGGACTCATCTACCAGCTTGTGCAAGACCTCCGTAATGGTAAAATCAGGCGAGACGACCGCTACGTCCGTTCTCGTCATATGAACAATATCCGTATCCGCCATAATTTCTTGGCTCAAGTCATGCTCCATCTGATAAGCCATAATATCTCTGAGCCCAATCGTCCCAACAAACTGTTTTTCATCTGTCACAACAGGAACACGGGTATAGGTCATCTGACTGAGCAAGAGGGTCGCATGATCCGCATTGTGGGTATCAATCAACACGGCTAGATTTTCAGCAGGGGTCAAAAAAGTTTCCTCCTGCCCCAACAAGAAAGTCTCAAACTCCTTGGCAATCATCGGCTAAACTCCTTGGACAAGCCCGGATAAACCTCATGGTCTCGTGTCAAAAAGTCCACTTTAAAATAACTATCATCAATCTCCACACGAGCATAAAGACATTCTCTGATGCTCCCACGTGGTTGACTGATGGAACCTGGATTTAGAAAGAGGGTCTTGCCTTCCATCCAAGCGCTTGGCACATGCAAGTGACCATAAAGACAGATATCGGCCTCTTCTTCCTGAGCCCAGTAGTCCAACTTTTGAAAGTTGAAATTGATGTCAAACAAGTGACCATGGGTTTGGATAATCTTGGTCGAACCAAGCTCAGTCACCAAACGTTCTGGGTAGCCGGCGTAAAAGTCCATGTTCCCTTTAACAACGCGGATGCCTTCCCAAAGGGGAGAATCAGGACGCAGTTCAGAATCGCCGTTATGAAAAACGGCATCAACTTTGCCTACATAGCGATCACGGATTTCTTCCACAATCAAGCTATCGCCATGGGAATCGCTCATTACAATGATGGTTTGCTTTGCCATGATGGAAATACCTCCAAAAGTTTCTTAACGGCTAAGGCGCGGTGAGATTGGCTATTTTTTTCTTCAAGGGTTAATTCAGCTGAGGACTTACCTGTCTCTCCTACAAGGAAGAGAGGATCGTAACCAAATCCATTTTCACCCTTAGGTTCAAAGTTAATGTAGCCAGGCCAGTCTGCTTCCACAACCAAACTTTCCTTGTTTGGGCTGGCTACGACTAGGGTTGTATGGAATTGAGCCGAGCGGTCCTTGAGTTCAAAGACCATGGCCAATTCGTGCAAGAGTTTGGCATTGTTTTCACGGTCAGTAGCTCCCACACCTGCGAAACGAGCTGACCAGACACCTGGCAAGCCACCAAGGACATCGACTTTGAGACCTGAGTCATCTGCCAAAACCATCTTGCCCGTTAATTGAGAAATAGTTTCTGCCTTGAGGCGGGCGTTTTCTTCGAAGGTCATGCCTGTTTCTGCTACTTCAGGTAAGTCAGGATAGTCATTAAGATTTTCCACATCGTATCCTAACTTGTCAAAGATAGCTCGAAATTCCTTGGTCTTGCCCTCGTTACGAGTCGCAATCAACAAGGTTTCTCTAACCTTGTTTGTCTCAAAGAAGTCGTGAACATTGACCCCTTCTTTAGGCAATTCCACATACAAGAGTTGCCCATTTTCAACCAAGAGCAGGGCCCCTTGACGTTGAATGACTTCCAAGTTACGTCCCATTTCTTGGTTGAGGATATCTACCACAAAAGACAATAAACGGTAGCGAGAACCATAGCGTAAAACAGTAACAGAAACAGGAAAACCTCGATCCTCATCTCGAAATCTTTGGGCAAACTCCAATAGAGGAAAATCCAAGTCATCATCCGTCAACGTCCGGACGCCACCAAAAATACCATAGGACCCGACATACCAGTCCTGTCCATCCTTATATTCATAAATTTTATTTGTCATAATTCTACATGCTCCACATGAATCTCTTTTTCCAGCCATTCTTCACCAATTTGTGCAAAACTTTGGCTGCTGGCTGTTGTGTAAAAACGGTGATGGAGTGGTCCGGCATCGCGACCACGATTGATTTCAAAATAATTGAGTAAGACTGAGATATCCCGTACGCACTCTGCCCCACTATCGATAAGTTGAACCTTGGGCCCCATGACATTTTGAATAATAGGTCTGAGCAGTGGATAATGGGTACAACCCAAAATCAGGCTATCCACCTTTCCAACCAAGGGACGCAGGGTTTCATAGACCACTTTCTTGGTGACACTGGTTGACAGGGCACCAGACTCCACCAAGGGAGCAAACTTGGGACAGGCCAAACTCTCCACCTGTAAGTCCGGATCCAAATCATGGATTTTCTGACGGTAGATGTCTGAGTGTACCGTCATGGGTGTTCCAATCACTCCGATTTTCCCACCTTGGCTAGACTTGATAGCTGCCGAAGCTCCTGGCAAAATCACACCTAGGACAGGAATATCTAGTTGAGCCTTGATTTCTTCCCAGACGACCGCAGTCGCTGTATTACAAGCAATGACAATCATTTTGACATCCTTGGTCAAAAGAAAGTTGACCAACTGCCAAGTATATTCACGAATTTGCTCAGCAGGACGGGGCCCGTAAGGCGCGCGTGCCGAATCTCCAATATAGACGATTTCTTCATGGGGAAGTTGGCGCATGAGCTCGCGCACAACGGTCAAGCCCCCGACACCCGAATCCAAAAAACCAATTGGTCGATTATCCATACAGTCTTCTTTCTAGTCTTTTTTCTGATTGATAGTTCATTATGATTACTTGTCTTTATGAACTGAAGAACAACTTCATCAACAACTATCTCTCTTAATCATAATCAAATATCAATAGAATGCAAGGAAAAAGTCTCATCCCTAAACCCTTAGCCAACATAGTGAGAAGTCTGGAACTTTCATCCCAGACTTTTCCTTATTTATTTTTTCTTTTTATTGTTAGCAAGGGCCGCCTTTTGTTGGCGGATGATTTGGTGGTAAACTTGTTGTACCTTAGCTTCGCTTGGTTTTTGACCATTTGCACTCAAAAGAGTACGAACTGCTTCAGCATTCAAACGTGGGTTGTCAGCGAATTCTTTTTCAATTTGCTTACGAACCAAGTACATTCCTCCAAGAGCTCCTCCTAGAAAAGCTAGCACAATCAATACAATTGCTAAAAGTAAATCCATCATTTTTCTCCTGTTTCTTTTTGAGTCTCTTTCATTATACCACAAACTAGCCACCCTGACTAGTTTGTTTTACGCTTTCAGGGATGGAATAAACAGCAAAAAGAACCCTGCTTTTCTGCAAAAGAGGGCTCCTTACTGAGTTTATACTCAATGAAAATCAAAGAGTAAACTAGGACGCTAGCCGCAGGTTGATCAAAACACTGTTTTGAGGTTACAGATAGAGCTGACACGGTTTGAAGAGATTTTCGAAGAGTATTAATTTCATATTTCTGCCTATCCATTTATACTAATAAAAGACTGAGACACTAGATCTCAGCCTTTTTCTTTATCCCAAAACCAATTCATCACTAACTAGACTTTGGCCACTATTTTTCTGAAAGAGATGCATGAGATCTTCAACTGTCAGATGCTTTTTCTCTTCTCCCTTGACATCCACCACTATCTTACCCTGATAGAGCATAATGAGACGATTTCCGTACTCAATCGCATGGTTCATATCGTGGGTAATCATCAAAGTCGTTAACTGATGGTGTTCCACAATCTTTTGTGTCAAATCCATCACCATTTGACTAGTTTTCGGGTCAAGTGCCGCAGTGTGTTCATCCAAAAGCAAAAGTTTGGGTTTCACCAGAGCTGCCATGACTAGGGTCAAAGCCTGTCTTTGCCCTCCTGAGAGATATTGAGTATCCACTTTCAAGCGGTTTTCAAGACCAATATTCAACTCCTTCAAGGCCTCTTGGAACTGGATTCTGTCCTTCTCCTTCACACCCCAGCCAAGCCCTCTCTTCTGCCCGCGTCTCAAGGCAATAGCCATATTCTCCTCAATCGTCAAACGAGAAGCTGTTCCCATCTTAGGATCTTGAAAAACACGGGCTATATCCTTGGCTCTCTTTCTGACACTCAGATTTTTAATGGATTTGCCTGCCAATAAAAGGTCTCCTTCGTCCACCGATAGATTACCAGCCAATATATTCATCAAAGTGGATTTCCCTGCTCCATTTCCACCAATCACAGAGATAAAATCTCCCTCTTCAACCTCTAAATCTAATCCTTTGAGAACATGGTTCTCATTGACTGTCCCTGCTTCAAATGTTTTGTGAATATTTTCAAGTGTTAACAAACTTGCCATAACTTTCTCCTCCTATTCATTTCTCAATTTCAGACCACGAATCTTTAATCTCTTTTGCAATTCTGGTGCAAATAGAACCAAGGCTAACAAGATTGCATTAAAGAGACGAACTAGATTTTGATCTAGATTTGGAATTTCATAGATATTTAAAATAATCAAACGGTAAACAATAGCACCAATTCCGATGGATAACAAGCGACCTCCAATGGTCAAGTCGTGAATCAAGACTTCCGCAATAATCACTGCACTCAAACCAACAACGATGGTTCCTGTCCCAGAAGTCACATCTGAAAATCCATCATTTTGGGCAAACAAGGAACCACATAGGGCAATCAAGCCGTTTGAAATCATGTAACCAACAATCTTCATGGTGTCTACATTGACCCCATTGGCCTCACTCATCGGAATATTGTCCCCAGTCGAACGCAAGACCAAGCCAATCTCTGTTTTCATCAAAAGAGTCAAGACCAAACAAACAAGTAAGAGACAGGCTAAACTGAATGAGAAAACAGCTTCTTCATTTGACAGCCCCAAGCTAGCCAACTGTTTAAAGACAGTCGAAGAATCTCCCAAGGAAAGATTAGGCACGCTTCCCATGATTTTAATATTGATGGAATAAAGCCCTGTCAAGGTCACAATCCCTGTCAAGAGAGCTGGAATTTTCATCTTGGTATGGAGCATTCCTGATACTAGACCTGCTACCATACCTGCAAACAAAGCAAGTAAAGTCGCAATCCAAGGATTTGTCCCTGCCTGTATCTGTGATACAACGACTGCTGCCCCCAGAGGAAAGGCTCCTTCAGCAGTCATATCCGCAATATCCAAAATACGGAAAGTCAAGTAGACCCCAATCGCCATAATCGACCACAACAAACCTTCTGATAAACTAGATAACACAAAATTCATCTCAAACCTCCTTATTCCTTGCCTTCTAACTTACTAATATCAATTCCCAATGCGTCTGCCATTTCTTGATTGGTATGCAATTCCAGTTTTTCAGGCAATTCAACTGCTATATTTTCTGGCTTCTCACCTTTTAAAACACGAATCAGCATACGAGCTGTCTGTCTTCCCAATTCTTCATAATTGGTTCCGTAGTTATACAAGCCACCAACCGCAACCATTTCTGTTGAACCACCAAATACTGGAACCTTGTGTTTAATAGAAACCTGCTTGACTGTTTCCATGGTTGACGAAATGATATTATCCGTTGGTACAAAAACCATATCCACCTCTGCCATCAAGCTTTCTGCAGCAGCCTTGACGTTGTTACTGTCCAAGATTGTTTTTTCAACAACGGTAAAGCCTTTTTCTTCCAGAAGGCGCTTAGCTTCATCCTTTTGTACAACTGAGTTTGGCTCACTCTGAGTATAGAGAATTCCAATTGTTTTAGCTTTTGGTAGAACTTTCTTTATTAAGTTAATTTGGGTTGAAATAGCATCTGACGACTGGTCACTTGTTCCAGTTACATTGCCTCCAGGATGTTCTCTTGACTCAACCAACTTGGCGCTGACAGGATCTGTTACAGCTGAAAAAATAACAGGTGTCGTTTGCGTCGTATTGGCCAAGCTCTGAGCAGAAGGCGTTGCGATGGCTAGAACAACATCACTAGATTCTGCGAGTTGCTGGGAAATCGTTTTTAGGTTTCTTTGTTCTCCCTGTGCATTTTGCAGATCAATCTCAATATTTTTCCCCTCCACATAGCCTTGTTTAGCCAGCTCATCCACAAAGCCTTCTCTAGTAGCATCTAGAGACTGGTGGGTAATAAATTGCGAAATACCGATACGAAACACATCTTTTTTCTTATCTGCCTTCAACTGATGCAAACTAATCAGAGAGGTCAAGAGGATTCCCACTACCAAGAGAGGGGCTAGTAATTTTCGAACAACTTTCATAATGAAACTCCTTCTCAGAAAAGATAAAACAAAAAACCGCCTAGATACTATCTAAACGGATGCTTGAAATAATCTAACAAGTTATAACTTTGCTAGTCCATTTAGATATTCATCTATATGGACCACAATCAAAAATCTTAGCCACATAGATACAAACAAATTGCTTGAACTGTTTGCATCCATGGTGACATGTCTACAAACACTATCTAAAGTAGCTAAAGTAAAAGTTTTGATTCATCGTTACAGCTTGTCTCTTATTCATTTCTTTTTCTGCTTTCTTTTTTGATGTTTCCTATCTTACCACCTTTTTTATCAGCTGTCAAGAATATTTCAGAATTTTTTAAAATTTTTCGAAAATTCTTTCAGAGAGCTTTCAAAGACTTTCAAATCAGTTCAACAAAAAAGGTTTATAATTTCCATAAAAGTTGACATGGAAATTATAAAACCATTATTAGTTTAATCCTTTTTGGTAACGTGCCAATTCGGCTTGGTTAGCCCAAACATAGTGACCTGGACGGATTTCTACCATAGATGGCTTATCAGTCTCATAGTCGTGTTGACTTGGGTCGTAAACCTTCAAGACCTTCTTACGTTCCAAGATTGGATCTGGGATTGGTACCGCTGAAAGCAAGGCTTGAGTATATGGGTGAATTGGATTGTTAAACAATTCTTCTGTTTCTGCAACCTCTACAATAACACCCTTGTAAATAACTGCGATACGATCTGAAATAAAGCGAACGACAGACAAGTCATGGGCGATGAAGAGATAGGTCAAACCAAGTTCTTTTTGGAATTTTTTGAGCAAGTTCAAGACTTGAGCACGCACAGAAACGTCCAAGGCTGAAATGGGCTCATCCGCAATAACAAAGTCTGGTTGCATGACCAAGGCACGGGCAATACCGATACGTTGACGTTGACCACCTGAGAATTCATGAGGGTAACGAGTCAAGTGCTCAGCAAGAAGGCCCACTTCACGGATAATATTTTTAACTTTCTCTTTACGTTCTTCTTCATCCTTGAACAGATGATGATTGTAAAGACCTTCAGAAATAATATAATCAACAGTCGCACGTTCATTCAAACTTGCAGCAGGGTCTTGGAAAATCATCTGGATTCGACGAATCAATTCCGCAGCTTGTTCACGCGATTTCTTACCATTAATCTTTTGACCTTCAAAAATGATATCTCCATTACTTGTATCATTGAGACCGATGATAGCACGACCAATAGTTGTTTTCCCACTACCTGACTCACCTACAAGCGAGAAAGTTTCTCCCTTGTTGATAAAGAAGTTAGCATTTTTAACTGCGACAAACTTCTTACTTCCTTCACCGAAGGAAATTTCTAAATCTTTGATTTCTACTAATTTTTCAGACATTTCCTTCCTCCTAGTCTGCCAGATGGGCAAATCCCATTTTATCACGGATCTTATCGTGAAGATTTGCAATCACAGCTGGTTTTTCTACTTTTGGAGCATCCTCATGAAGAAGCCAAGTTTTAGCCCAATGCGTCTCTGATACTGAGAATTGAGGAGCTTTTTGTTCGAAGTCAATCTGCATTGCATAGTCTGAACGCAAGGCAAAGGCATCCCCTTTCAAGTCAGTATAAAGTGACGGAGGTGTTCCTGGGATTGAGTAAAGATCCCCTTTATCATCAGCAAGCTGAGGCAAGCTAGACAAGAGACTCCATGTATATGGATGGCGAGGGTCATAGAAGACTTCCTCAACAGTTCCATACTCAACGATTTCTCCTGCATACATAACTGCTACCTTATCTGCAATACTTGCTACCACACCAAGGTCGTGGGTGATAAAGATTGTTGTGAAATGGTACTCGTTTTGTAAAGATTTTAGCAAATCAATAATCTGTGCTTGGATGGTTACATCCAAGGCAGTTGTTGGCTCATCACAGATCAAGACATCAGGTCGGCAGGCAAGGGCAATAGCAATAACGATACGTTGACGCATCCCTCCAGAATATTGGAATGGGTATTCATCAAAACGTCTATCTGCATCTGGAATCCCAACCTTATTCATGTAGTCAATCGCCAATTCTTTCGCTTCTTTAGCTGTTTTACCTTGGTGTTTTACAATAACTTCTGTAATCTGACTACCAATTGTTTTAATTGGGTCCAAACTAGTCATTGGGTCCTGGAAGATAGTCGCAATCTTAGCACCACGAATTTGTTCCCAATCCTTGTGAGAAGACAAGGCTGTCAAGTCCTGACCACGGTAGTCAATACTTCCTTGGGCAATGCGACCATTTTCTTCAAGCATACCTGTGAAGGTCTTTGTCAAAACAGATTTTCCTGATCCTGACTCACCTACCAAGGCTAGTACTTCTCCTTCAACTAGTTCAAGGGAAACGCCGCGAATGGCTGTCAATACTTTGTCACGAACGTCAAATTCCACGACAATATCGCGAGCAGTCAAAATTACATTTTTTTCTTTTGTCATTTCTACTCCTATCTATGTGTACGTGGATCACTAGCATCCGCTAAGTTTTGACCAACTACGAAAAGGGACAAGGATACCAAGACAAGGGTTGTCAATGGAATCCAGAAGAGGTAAGCATTAGTTGTTACGTTTTGTGAATAATCTGAAATCAAACGACCCAAACTTGGCACTGTAATCGGCAATCCAAGACCGAAGAAAGACAAGAAGGCTTCGTATGAGATAAAGCTTGGAAGCATTTGAGTCATCGTTGTCACAATAACAGATACCAATTGTGGCATAATGTTTTTGGCAACAATCTTCAAGGTTGGTGTTCCCAAAGTACGTGACGCCAAGTTGTATTCCAAGTCACGATAACGCAAGATTTGCACACGGATCATGAAGGCAATCCCAATCCATGTTGTTACACTCATGGCAAAAATCAGATTCCAGAATCCAGCTCCGATTGAGTAAGTCAAGACAATAACAATCAAAAGAGATGGGATGTTTGAGATGACATTATAAACTTCCATCATCACACGGTCAACTGATTTTGAAATTCCCCAAATACCACCGACAAAAACACCGATAACCAAGTTAATCACTGTCGCAATCACAGAAATGAGGATAGAGTTACGAGCTCCGAACCAGACACCGTCAAAGAGAGATTTACCGTTACTGTCTGTACCGAACCAATGCTCAGCATTTGGCTTGATATAACGAGCACTAAAGTCGTTTACTTTGCTGACATCATTGAAATCAAACTTAGAAAACATTGGGTAGATGAAACTCATCAAAATGATAGCTACCAAGATTCCCAACATGACTACAGTTGATTTCTTCTTCATAAATTGTCTAAACACTGAGCCCCAGTATGAATAGGCTGGCGCATCAATGGCTTCAGAGGCAAAATCGTCACGTTTTACGAACTGAAATTTTTCTTTATCGATTGTAGACATTATTTGCCTCCTTTCTCAGTCAATTTAATACGTGGGTCAATAATAGTCATCCAAATATCTCCCAAAAGAAGTGAGAAGATAGAAATACATGTAAAGATGAAGACAAGACCTACGACCATAGAGTTATTAGATGCTTTTACAGAGTCAATCAACATTTTACCCATACCTGGGAAAGCGAAGACTGTTTCAGTAAGGGTTGCACCACCGATAACCCCGATAACAGCACCAGGAATTCCTGAAACCAGCGGAACCATGGCATTTTTAAAGATGTGTTTGTTTGAAATTTCTTTTTCAGACAAACCTTTTGCACGAGCAAAACGAACAAAGTCCTGTGATTGCAAGTCAATCATGTAACGACGAATCCAAATAGCTGTACCAGGAGCACCCAATAAACCAAGGATAACTGCTGGTAAAACATACGAACGCCAATCTCCAGCACCCAAGATAGGGAATGAATCTGGAAGACCAATTGATGATCCAATCAAACGAACAATGTAAACCAAGGCAATGGTTGGAAGGGCCATCAAGAAGGTCAAAAACCCTGTTGAGAAGCTATCAATCCAAGTATTCTTGAAGCGAGCCATAGCTGAACCAAGTGGCACGGCAATCGCATAAGAAATCACCAAACCAATCAATCCAACGACTGCAGAGCTAGCAATCATAGAAGGATATTGGTAGTTGCTTTCAGTTGCAGTATATGGGTCATCTTTCCCATAGTTAGCTACTTCACGAGAATCAGCCTGACTAGGCGATTTGTAGGTTCTTGAGTAGATATTAACTGAAGATGTTTTCTTACCTGTTGGGAACTGAACTTGAGATGTTTTTGTTTGCCCTTGTCCTTGAGTAATGACCTGTAAAACAGGGCTATTAGCATAGGTTGGATAAGAGTCACCTAAATTAATGTTCACAAAGTTTTGATGCACAAACGGGAACTGACTGTTGAAGTACAAGAGATATTTGTGTTTTGTTCCTGAACCGACCAAGGACCATCCGATCGCTGGATCGTTTTCAAAACGAAGGTAACGTTTCAAGTCTGGATTTTCAGGGTCTTGAATTTTATTTGTATGATCAATGTCAATCAAGTTAGCATAGAAGTGAAAAACACGTTCAAAAATCGGGATTTCACGCGTAGCGTAGAATTGGCCACTTTCAGTAAATTCTCCCAGGGTCCAACCATGACCGATTTGTTTGATGTATTTTTCATAGATAGCCTTGTTGGTATCATTGGCTTCAACTGTTACAGAAGCATCCATCTGGCTAGCTTTTTCTTGCAACTCTTTGGTATCGTAGTACTCGATATAGCCCATACGCTCATAAACGGTATTCTCATAGTTATCACGTTTATCAGCAGTTGTAGCAATCTTGTTATAGTTGGTATCCTGTTTGAAAATCAATTTTCGAGGAACCATTGTATAGATAATCGTGTAAGTCAAGGTTGTTACTAAGAAGATAGAAACCAATGACCGCAAAACACGCATAAAAATATATTTTTTCATATCATTTCCTTTAAAAATCCCAAAAGAACCTTCTCCTCATGGAGAGAAAGTTCTATTGAAAATTATTTACTTCACATGACTTGCCAATTCTTTTTGAGCTTTCTCGTTTGACTCAGTCTTTTCTTTCAACCATTTTTCACGAGCTTTTTCATACTCTTCTTTGGTGATTGCTTTTTCACCAACTTCAGTGTACTTCAAGTATCCTGAATTTTCACCTTTAAGGCCGGCTACTGAATATGAAGAGCTAAATGGTAGAACTTTTGAAACATATGAAACGGCTGTTTCTTTAGGAGAAGCCATTACTGGAATTGTCAAAGCATTATCAGTCAACCAAGCTTGTGCCACCGCGTATTTTTCATAACGTTTTTGAACATCTTGGTTTTCGCTGTTTGCGTCATCAAGTAATTTTCCATAGTCAGCTAAACCAAGTTTGCTTACTACTGATGCATCTGTGTTTTGGTCAATACCAAGGTAAAGGCGAGTGCTTCCTCCCTTAAGGACGAATTGATCCAAGAAAGTAGAAGGATCTTGATAGTCAGGGTTCCATCCTAGCAAGGTATGGATATCCCAGTCTTGCTCTTTAGCTGTTGGAGCGCTAAATGAAATTGGTAAAGCTTCTGCTTGAGTCATTTGTTGTAAGTCTACAACAACATTATCTGAACCCAATACTTTTTCAATTGATTGTTTCAATGATTGAACACGGTTTACAACCGCTGTTGATTCTTGGATAACCAGGGCATCCAAGTGGATTGGGAATTCAACACCTTCAGCTTGTAGGCTTGATTTTGCTTTAGCAAAGACTTCTTTAGCTTTTTCTTCATTGTAAAGTCCATTTTGAGAATCTGCTAGAGACACGTTTGACCAAGTAGAAGAATTTGTCTTAGCCAAGCTATCTTGTACCAATTCACCAAATGTTTTCTTACCAACTTGAAGATTATAAGGTGCAAACGTATTACGGATGGCTACTGCAGCTCCATCAGTACCATTTGTTTGAGCTGAGTAAGAATTGCGATCGACAGCAAAGTTCAAGGCTTGACGGAATTCCTTGTTTAGCAATGCTTTCTGAGTAGATGTCTTTTGGGCATCACTTGTTTTGGCAGTGTGGTTATAGGTTGTACGGCCATAGTTCAAGCTGACAGTTGCAACACCCGCACCTGGTTCATTAAAGTAAATGTTATCTTTAAAGTCAGCTGCATATTTTTCATATGTAGAACTTGTAGGGAAGATACGAGCCTTGCTATATTGACCATCAGCAAAACCTTTAGCAATCACATCTTGGTCCTTACCATCCCAGAAAGTGAACTTAACGTTCTCAATTTTTACATTTTCTTTGTCCCAGTAAGCATCATTTTTAGCCATCTCGATAGATGATTTTGGAGTTACAGATTTTAAGACAAATGGACCGTTATAAAGAATAGAGTTAGCATCGGTTGGGGCACCAAAACCTTCCCCTTTTGAAGTTAAGAATTCTTCATTAACCGGCATCAAAACACCACTAGTTGTCTTGTCATTCCAGAAAGTTTCTGGCTGGTTCAAAGTATATTCTAGTGTTTGATCATCAAGTGCTTTTACTCCAACGGTTGAAAAATCGCTTGTTTCACCCTTGATATAGGCTTCTAATCCCTTAATAGAAGAGCTAACGATTGAAAGTCCTTTTGATTTTCCATCTACGGCATGTTTCAAACCAGTAACGAAGTCTTTAGCAGTTACAGGAGCGTATTCTTCTCCCTCTGCTGTAACCCATTTAGCATCCTTACGGATTTTATAGGTATAAGTCAAACCATCTTTTGAAACTGTCCATGATTCAGCAATAGAAGGAACCAGGTTACCATATTTATCATTAGCCAACAAACCATCTACAGCATTTGTTGTGACGAATGATGTTGAATCGATATTGCTGACGATATAATCCAAGGTTTCTGGATCTGTTTGATAAACATATTGGTAATCTTTTGCTAGTTTAGCATTATTTGAACTAGTGTTTGAACACGCAGCTAGAACTCCTGACGCTAATAAGGTAGCTCCCGCTACAGCAAGCACTTGACTTTTTTTCATTTATTTACTCCTCTTATAAATAAAGTATAGGTTATCATCAATTATATCATAGATTTCAAGAAAAGTAAACGAATTTTCAGAATATTTAGGCTTATTGATACAAAAAATCTGAAAAAGCTATTGACTGAAAATCATTTTCAAGGTATAATAATAAACGTTAAGGCGGTATAGCCAAGTGGTAAGGCACGGCTCTGCAAAAGCTTGATCGTCGGTTCAAATCCGTCTACCGCCTTCTTTAACTTGATTTATCAGGTTTCATTTAAACAGAAAGCCCAATTTAAAGGGCTTTTTTCTTTTTCCTTGAATAAATACGTATAACTTTAAAAAACTTTTGGGGCAAGTTTGGGGCTGAGTTTTTCGAGGACACAATTTCCTTTTGAAATCAACTGAAAAAAGCTTCGTCACGCCTGGTGACAAAAGCCTCTAGTTTACTCTGTTTCTTCTTCTATTTCAACTTCGGTAATTTGGACTTTTACCTTGGTAACACGTCCATTTTTCACTTTATCATTGGTTAGGATAAGCTTTTTGTTTTGGCTGACTAATTCATAACTGAGT
Source organism: Streptococcus mitis (assembly GCF_002096735.1). Lineage (GTDB taxonomy): Bacteria > Bacillota > Bacilli > Lactobacillales > Streptococcaceae > Streptococcus > Streptococcus mitis_CZ. The sequence continues at coordinate 103,964 of NZ_NCVC01000012.1, forward strand.
TTCTCGGTCGTTGGAATGGTCCCAACCCCTGTCAAATAGTAACCAGCGATGGTATCAACGTCATCACTTTCCAGTTCAACATCAAAGTAGTCATTAAAATCATTGAGATTCATGGTACCTTGAACGATATAAGTATCTTCTCCAATTTTATGAACTTCGATTTCAGCCTTATCTGTTTCGTCATCGATTTCCCCAACGATTTCTTCTAAGAGGTCTTCTAGGGTCACCAAACCAGCCATCCCACCGTATTCATCCAGCAAGATTGCCATTTGTCTTTGGGTATTGCGCAATTCTTTTAACAAGTCATCCACAAAAATAGTTTCAGGAACAAAAAGTGGATCTTGTAAGATTTTCTTCCAAACAATATTGTCAAAACCGTCCACAAAGCCCGCATTAAGGAGACTCTTGGTGTGAATGATCCCAATCACGTTATCCTTATCCCCATCATAGACAGGGATACGAGAATAATTTTGTTTTAAAATACTTTGGATGATGGTTTGACTATCATCCTGAATATCGACCATGAAGGCATCCGTTCGAGGAACCATGACTTCTCTGGCCATTAATTCGTCCAGTGAGAAAATCCCTTGTAACATCTCAATTTCGTCAGCATCTAGTGTTTCTTCACTATTTGTCAACATGTACTCAATTTCATCACGGGTCATTTTTTCATCAGCATCGTCAAAAGTCATTGGAGTCAAGCGACTCAAGAGATTGGTAGATGCAGACAAGAGCCAAACAAAGGGACTAACTAGTTTCCCAAGCCCAATGATAACTGGCGCTGTACGAATCGCCAAGGCATCCTTTAGATTAAGAGCGATTCTCTTAGGATACAATTCCCCAAAAACGATGGAAATATAAGTCAAAAATGCTAAAGATAGAAAACTTGCAACGGCATAAGATGTTTCGCCATTTCCAAGCCAAGATGCAATTTCTCGTCCCAGAGTTTCTGCCAAACTCGCCCCTGATAAGATCGTAATCAGGGTAATCCCTACTTGAATGGTTGATAAAAAGTGGTTAGGATTTTCTAGTACCTTCAGCAGACGGATATAGCGTCTATCTCCTTCTTCTGCCTTTTGTTCAACCCGCGCACGATTTAGTGACACCATGGCCATTTCTGTGGCTGAGAAAAAGGCATTTAACACCGTCAAGATAAACAATAAAACAAATTGTAGCAACAAATTCTGACTACTTGGGTCTTCCATAGTTCTTCTCCTAAAATAGTATCTTACCCTCTATTATATCACAAAATATAGTCCAGTACATATTACATATTATTTTTTCTCATACTCTTCGAAAATCTCTTCAAACCACGTCAGCTTTATCTGCAACCTCAAAGCTGTGCTTTGAGCAAGCTGCGGCTAGCTTCCTAGTTTGCACTTTGATTTTCATTGAGTAACAGTATCTATTGTAGCCCTGCTTAAACTAGTAAGAAAGAACTCCTATATCGACAAGTGACATAGGAGTTTATTTTGTATTTTACTGAGTAACAGTCACTTCTCCAGTTCTGTAATCCAGTTGAAGCCCCTTTTGAACATTGGGAACTAGAACATTAAATTCCAATTCTCCGTCTGAAGACTTGGCTTCAATCTGTGAAGCTGAAGGTACTAAATCCTCGTTTGAAGCATAATAAAGGGTTACACGGTAACGGACACGCTTGTTTTGGTCCAAGGCTTTACGTACCAGGCTTTCATAGTAGTTTTGCCCTGTCGAATCCTCAGCTTGCGCCTGATTTGCCCAGGCTGTCTGAACAGCAATGTTTTTAGGATTGCTTGTAGAAGCATCAAAACCATCCAAGCCACCGATCAAGGCATAGCCTAACAAATGACCTCTATCGACCGCATGGGTATAAGTCCCCTTTAGATTCTTAACCTGATGCCATCCTGGAGGAGTCCATGAAGTCGAACCATTCCCCGTTTCTTCACGATTCTTGTACTGTCGGGTTGCCTTAGACAAGAGAGCATTGGCTACAGTTGGCACGGTTTCCTTGCCCACTGTCTTTGTTTTATTATCGGCGTAAGGTTTACTTGAAACCTTGGCATCTAGGTTTGTTTTATTACCATTGACGATAAAAGCACCTGATCCATTCCACTCCAGACTCCCTTTTATTTGACTCTTGACTACATCTGTTAAGACACTTTCTGCCAATTCTTGACTAGGAGCTTCAGACGCTTGTTTTTTCTGACTCACCTTAGTTTTAGGAGTATTAGCTGTCGACTGCATCTGCTTGATATAATAGCTACCGGCAGATAAAAGTAATAATACCAGCAATCCGATTAGTGTCTGTCTTGTTTTTTTGTTCATATTTCTCCTTATCTCTAGAAAAAGGCTGGTTTTCCAGCCTAATTTCCTGTAAATTTATGAATCAATTCCTGCCATTTTGCTGGAGACAGGATAGCCCATGGATCTTGACCCTTGCCCAAGATTCCATAACCGACCATTAAACCGATTCCTAGGGCTAAAGCACCTAAAATCAGTACCAGAATGACTAAAAGTAAACGCTTGGCTACGTAGCCTGATTTCTTATTCATCTTCATCACTTGCCTCAATCCGCTGAATCTTAGCACCCAACTGCGCCAACTTCTCATGAAAACGGTAGTAGCCTCTATCCAAGTGGACTAATTTACCAACTACGGTTTCTCCTTGTGCTACCAAACCTGTCAAAATCAAGGCTGCACTGGCACGAAGGTCAGTTGAAAGAACTTCTGCTCCCTGCAAAGGCTGTCCACCAACAATACGTGCTGTATCACGGATAATTTCAGAGTGCAAGCCCATACGGCGCATTTCTTCTAGGTGTTGGAAACGATTTTCAAAAACTGTCTCCACCATAGTTGATTCGCCTTTTGCGACAGTCATCAAGGCTGTAAATTGAGCCTGCATATCTGTTGGAAATCCTGGGTGGGGCAAGGTTTTCACATGGACAGCTTTTAGATTTTCTAGTTGAGAGCGAACTCGAATTCCTTCAGTCTCCTCCGTCACTTCCACTCCCATTTCAAGCAATTTGGCAATCAAGGGACGGTTGTGCTCCCAAACAGCATCTTTAATCAGGACATCACCACCAGTCATGGCAGCAGCCACCATAAAGGTTCCAGCTTCAATACGGTCTTGGACCACATTGTGAGTCGTACCATAAAGTTTCTCCACACCGGTAATGGTAATGGTCTCTGTACCAGCACCTTTTACTTTAGCTCCCATTTCATTTAAGAGAATGGCTAGGTCCACAATCTCAGGCTCACGCGCAGCATTTTCAATCACTGTAACCCCATCAGCCAGCGTCGCTGCCATCATCAAGTTCTGAGTAGCACCAACACTTGGGAAGTCCATGTAGATATGAGCTCCATGTAAGCGATCAGCCTTGGCTTCGATATAACCAGCTGTCTGACTAATCTTAGCCCCCATAGCTTCTAGACCTTTCAAATGCAGATCAATAGGGCGGCTACCAATCGTACAACCACCTGGCATGGATACCTTGGCATGACCTACACGGGCAAGAATTGGTCCCAAGACAACGATAGATGCACGCATCTTGCTGACATACTTGTAAGGAGCTTCCTCAGTGATATCGCCAGTCGCGTCCACCTCAACAAGATGATCTTCTTCATTAAAATCCACCTTGGCATTCAAACCACGAACCACCTGATTCATAGTGAACACATCTGACAAGATAGGAACATTCTGCAAGACGGTCTTTCCTTCACTTGCTAGAATAGTCGCTGCCAACAAGGGCAAGACTGCATTCTTTGCTCCTTCGATCGTAACACTTCCTACCAGACGATTATCGCCACCTTGAACCACAATTTTTTCCATACTTATTTCCTTTACTCTTGATTTTATAATAATCCTCTAAGCACTTCTTGCCACAACTGATACAGGCTGATAAAGAATGAACTCATGATGTAGCCCATTACAATACTGAAAAGAGCTATCAATAAACGGACTTTTCTTGTATTCTCAGCTGTCACTTTTAAAACCTTTTCCCATCTAACAAGATCCTTTAAAAGGTAAAAACTCACATAAATAAAGAGCATGTGACTGCTTAGAGTGAATAATAATTGAACCATTTGACTATTATACCATCTTCTCTGTTTGTGCGCTAGTTTGGAAACTTCACTTAAAAACTAGGGATTGTTTTTCAAGTAATCAATTGCATCTTGTAGGGTTTTAACTGGCACTATTTTCATATCTGTCTTGATTGTTTTAGCTGCTTCCAGGGCTGTTTGGTAGTTATTTTTCGCATCAGGATGTGCTTTTTGTTCTTCTTCGCTAACAGGGTTATCAGGGGCAAAGAAAATAGCAGCACCTTCTCTAGCCGAAGCTACAACTTTCTTATCGATACCTCCAATGTCTCCCACATTACCATCGCGGTCAATGGTTCCTGTACCGGCAACAATGCGGCCATTACGAAGGCCAGGGTCAGCTATTTGGGTATAGATGGCCAGACTAAACATGAGGCCAGCACTTGGACCGCCAATACCAGCTGTTGAAAAGCGAATTGGAACATCACTGGTCACTTCTGTACGGTCAATCAAACCGATTCCAATTCCATTTTTGCCATTTTCCAAGGTGATAATCTTACCTTCTGCAGACTTGGTTTGCCCATCCTCTTCATAGGTGACCTTGACGGAGTCCCCTAGTTTTTGAGAATTGACATAATCAATCAAATCTTTGGAACTATCAAAGGTCTGATCATTGACTGCTGTGACCGTATCAGAGATGTTAAGAATCCCTTTAAAGGTCGAATTATCCGTCACAGTCAAAACATAAACCCCAAGATATTTGAGTTCGATATCTTTACCAGCTGTTTTTAGCCCTTGATACTTGGCCATGTTTTGCGATGTTTGCATGTAGAATTGATTGATCCGCATAAATTCAACATCGGAAGAGCCACCTGTAGTCTCTTGGGCACTACGAATATCTGTAAAAGGCGTCAACCATGCATAAATCATATGAGCTAAAGTGGCATGTTGGACACCAACCGTAACGAATTGATAGGCACCAGCTTCCTTATCTTCTGTGTCATTGACTTTAAGGACTTGGCGAATATCTTCCGAACCACCTGGAACTTCTATATAGTAGGGCAAGGGCACTACAAATGCCAAGAAAGTCACAATTAAGGCCGCAATGACATATAAGGGCCATCTAATCTTTTTTTTCATTTTTTATTTCCTCCAAAATACTCTCAGGAACATAGCAGGTAATATCCTGACCAAACTTCAAAAGTTCTCTAACACCGGATGAACTGAGATAGAGATGTTCAGGTCGACTATGTAAATAAATGGTCTCTATATTAGGAGACAGCTGATGGTTGTAGTAATCAAAACTGGCTTCATATTGCAAATCCGACGCATTTCTCAAGCCTCGCACTAGGAAAGTAGCCCCCAGTCTTTTTGCAACATCAACCACCAATTCATCATGAGAAAACACGACTTCAACATTCCCCAAATGTTCCAAAGCCTTTTCTAGTCCCCGTTTACGATTTTCAAGAGGGAGAAATCCTTGTTTATGGGGATTGAAAAAAATACCGACATAGAGCTTATCAAAGAGTCTGCTCGCCCGTTCAATCATATCCAGATGCCCATTTGTCATCGGATCAAATGAGCCTGTGAATAAGCCAATCTTATCTGACATAAACTGTCACCTTACTAATTCCATAAATTTTTTCCTTCCAGATACCCAGGCAGGCAATTTCTTCTGGAAGTTCGACGGCCTTATCCGTCTCACACACGACCATGACATCTTCAGAAAAAAGCTCTTTCTCATCCATTTTTTCAATATCTGCTACGATTTGTTCCTTGGCATAAGGAGGGTCTAAGAAAATGAGGTCAAATTCCCCAGATACCTGTTCCAATGCCCTTTCTGCATCCATCTTGAGGAGCTCAAATTTTCCAACTTCCTTGGTCATCTGAATATTTTCAGCCACGATAGCCTGAGCCTTACGTTCTCGCTCCACCAAAACAGCGCTGGACATGCCACGCGAGACTGCCTCGATAGATAAACCACCACTACCTGCATAAAGGTCCAAGACTCGTCCCCCTTCAAAGTAGGGACCAATCATGTTAAAAATGGCTCCCCTAACCTTATCCGAAGTAGGTCTTGTCGTCTTTCCTTCTAGTGTCTTGAGGGGACGTCCCCTATAGATTCCTGATACGATTTTCATACCGTTTATTATACCAAATTATGGGCGAAAAGAGAAAGAAAACCGAACCTTACGGTTCGATTCTCTACAAAATATTTTCGTAAGTATCGCGGACTTCTTGAGGCCAAACACTTGTTTGCACTTCTCCGATGTGTTTCTTGCGAAGTAGGAACATAGCCATACGAGATTGTCCAATTCCCCCACCGATTGTCAATGGGAATAGGCCGTTCAACAAAGCCTTGTGCCATTCCAATTCTAAACGGTCTTCATCACCTGTGATGGCAACCTGACGGCGAAGCGTTTCTTCATCTACACGGATTCCCATAGAAGACAACTCAAAGGCTCCACCCAAAGACTCATTCCAAACAAGAATATCGCCATTAAGACCCTTGTAGCCATTTTCAGACTCACTTGTCCAGTCATCGTAGTCTGGTGCACGTCCATCGTGCGGTTTACCGTCTGGTAATTCACCACCGATACCAATCAAGAAGACAGCGCCAAATTCTTTACAAATAGCATTTTCACGCTCTTTTGGTGTCAAGTCTGGGTAGCGTTCTACCAACTCTTCTGTATGGATGAAAGTGATTTGTTTTGGCAAGATAGACTCGATGTCATAGCGGGCTTCAACAGCTAGCTCAGTAAGGCGAATAGCCTTGTAAATCTTCTCAACGGTTTCTTTTAGATAAGCGATATTGCGTTTACCATTTGGGATAACTTTCTCCCAGTCCCACTGGTCAACATAAACAGAGTGGGTCGCATCTAACGAGTCTTCGTCTGGACGAAGAGCCTTCATGTGGACGAAAAGACCTTCACCTTCACCGAAACCAAAACGAGCCAAGGTATGGCGTTTCCATTTAGCAAGGGAGTGCACCACTTCATAAGTAGCATCAGGGATTTGGAGAACCTTGACCGATACGGCGTTCTCCACACCTGATAAGTTGTCCTGCATCCCGTCGCCGACCCTGCTCAAGATAGGACCTTGAACTTCGACAACTTCTAACTTATCTTTCAAATACTGGGTAAAAGTGTTTTTGACAAAGGAAATCTCTTCTTGTTGATGAATAAAACTTTTCTTCATAAACTACTCCTCAAAAAATTAATTAAAAGCATTATACACCTATTTCCAAGAAAAGAAAAGACCAAATATAAAAAAATCAGTGCTCCTTCGAACACTGATGTTAGGGACCTTCTAGTCATTACGACCAAAGATACGTAAAATACTTAGGAAAAGATTGATAAAATCAAGATAGATACTGAGAGCCATTGACACAACCCAACCTGTCTCTACACGACCTTGTGATTGCTCATAGGCATAGCGAATTCTTTGGTTGTCCCAAGCAATCAGACCAGAGAAGACCAAGACCATGGCTACGCTAATCATATAATCAAAGAAACCGCTAGCCAAGAAAATATTGACTACCATAGCAATCAGCAAACCGATAAGAGCCGCCATCATAGCCCGACCAAGGCCACTCAAATCTTTCTTGGTGAACATACCGACTGCCGCCATAACAAAGAAGAGAAGGGCGCTTGATACAAAGGCAGATAAAACTGTACCTAGAGTATAGAAGGCCACCACAAAACTGAGGGTAAAGCCGTTTAATACTGAGTAAAGTAAAAATACTGGAAGAGCCGCTGGACTATTCTTCGAAGCCATACTGCTGGCAACAAAGACCAGAGCTAGCTCTGCTAAGGTTGCAATGGTCAACCAGAGACGTCCCTGCATCAAAAAGTAAACCAACTGAGACTGAAAGACGGTCAACATAAGACCTGATACTAAAGCGGATAGTCCGATCCCCAGACCAACAAAGGCATAAACCTTAGCATAAAATTGATTGAGACCTGCGCGGTCGTGAATAATAGTGTGATTCATCTTTTCTCCTTTTCTATGAACATCTTTCCTTGATTATAACAAAGAAAGTTAAAATTAGCTTAAATGGAAAATTAAAATACCAGCTGCAACGGCAACATTGAGACTCTCCGCCTGCCCCTTCATACTAATGTGGACCAACTGGTCTGCACTTTCAGCCATAAGGGAACTAATTCCTTGCCCCTCATTTCCCATGACTAGTACAAAATTTTCTATAGGAGGCAGTTCTCTGTAATCAACAGAAACTTTAGATAAGGTTGTTGCTAGCACTGGGATAGCTGCCTCTTTGGTTTCCTTAAGAAGTGCTTGACTCGACATCTGGTAAATAGGCAGATGAAAATGACTGCCTTGCATAGAACGTAGGGTCTTGAGACTGTAGATATCTGCCGATTTATCTGAAACAATTACTCCAGTAAAACCTGCTGCATCCGCAGTCCGAATGATAGTTCCCACATTACCAGGATCTTGCACATCTTCCAAAAACAAGAACTTGCCCTGACTCAAATTAGCTTGTCCTACTTCTTCTTTTTGAACCACCGCAACAATGCCCTGTGGAGTCTGAGAATCCGCCAAATCTAGCAGAATATCCTCTGACACCCAGACAGTTTGCGGAAAAGCAACTAACTGTTCTCGATAACTTTCTAGGGCAAAGATTTTCTCAATCGTCACTCCAGCTTGAACAGCTTCTTCAAACAAGTGCCAGCCTTCAATCAAATAGGCAGATTTACGGTATTTTTTTTGGTGTAATTTCTTGGTATTTTTTACCACAGAATTGGCTTTTGAGGTTATAATAGTCATAGAAATATTATAACACAATCAAAGAGGTTTGGTATGCAAAAGGTTAGAATGATTGCCCAAGGTAGGGTACAGGGAGTCGGCTTTCGTTGGGGTGTTTACAGCCTGGCGCTTGAAATCGGTGGCATCACAGGCCGTGTCTGGAATAATGACGATGGCACAGTGGAGATCTTAGCCCAAGCAGACTCATCTGCTATCATGACGAAATTTATCCAAGAAATACGAAAAGGACCTACACCTTTTTCAAAAGTCAGCTACTTAGATGTCCAACTGAGCAACTTTCCTCCCTACCCTGACTTTAAAATCGCAAATTAGGTCTCTAGAACTATTGTATATTTTGTAAAAAAACAGTAGAATAGAAAGGTATTATTTTTAAAAGAAGGAATGAACAAATTGAAAGCTATTAAACGTTTTGCCCTCTCAGCTATGGGAGTGGCTATGTTGCTTGTCTTAACTGGCTGTGTCAATGTCGATAAAGCCACAGGACAGCCAACAGGATTGGTTTGGAATACTATCGGAGCACCTATGGCTGAAGCCATTAAGTACTTCGCCAATGACAAGGGACTTGGTTTTGGTGTTGCTATCATCATCGTAACCATTATTGTGCGCTTGATTATCTTGCCACTTGGTATCTACCAATCATGGAAAGCAACGCTTCACTCTGAAAAGATGAACGCCCTCAAGCACGTCCTTGAGCCACACCAAACTCGTCTCAAAGAAGCAACTACTCAAGAAGAAAAACTCGAAGCCCAACAAGCTCTCTTTGCCGCTCAAAAAGAGCACGGCATCAGCATGTTTGGTGGTGTAGGATGTTTCCCTATCCTCCTTCAAATGCCTTTCTTCTCTGCTATCTACTTTGCTGCCCAACACACTGAAGGGGTTGCTCAAGCAAGCTACCTAGGAATTCCTCTAGGTTCTCCAAGTATGATTTTGGTTGCCTGCGCTGGTGTCCTTTACTATCTTCAATCGCTCCTTTCACTTCACGGAGTAGAAGATGAAATGCAAAGAGAACAAATCAAGAAAATGATTTACATGAGCCCACTCATGATTGTCGTCTTCTCCCTCTTCTCACCAGCTAGTGTTACACTTTACTGGGTTGTCGGTGGTTTCATGATGATTCTCCAACAGTTCATCGTCAACTATATCGTTCGTCCAAAACTTCGCAAAAAAGTCCGTGAAGAACTAGCCAAGAACCCACCAAAAGCACGTGCTTTCTCTACACCAAGTGGACGAAAAGACGTTACTCCTGAACAACCAACTGCTATCACAAGCAAGAAAAAACACAAAAATCGCAACGCTGGAAAACAACGTTCGAGATAAAGCTACGTAAATTATCCAATAATTAAAAAACGAATGAATGATAAATAGTTTTCATCAACTAGATATCATCATTCGTTTTTATTATCTACCGTTACATCTTATACTAGTCGAAAAAGTTAAATAGTTTAAAAGCTCACATATAAAAACTATTCAATCATAAATTAACAAGTAAATCACTATGATTTAATACAATTCACAGTTATTAAAACTTCTGCTCCCTCGTCTCTATTTCTAAGCTCAACTCGGCCTTTATGCAGTTTTGCAACTCTACATACAAAACTTAGTCCAATACCATAATGTTGCTCTTTATACGATCTAGCTTTATCCATACGATAAAAGAGCTTTCCAAAATTAGTTAAAACTTCCTCTGGAAATTCCGAACCATTATTCCATATACCTATTTTCAATTCTTTCCCCTCTTGCTCTACCCTAATTTTAATTTTAGGATTCTGTTTATCAGCGTATTCCAAAGCATTTGTTAAAATATTTTGTATGGCACGAATCAGAAGAGATTGATTTATATAATAGTTTTCAGTTCCTTTCACATTTTGTTCAAAAGAAAACTTCATCTGATTTTTTATCAAAAAAGAGACTTCTTTCTCTAATTCATTGATAAAATCTGAAGAGGAATACTCCGTCCAACCTGTCTCATCATCATAATAGGTTTTAGAATAGTGAATCAATTGATTGAAATAATCTAGTAACTGTTGACTAGCTCTTTCTATATCTGCTAAGCATTCTTGAGATTGGTCGTTTTCAGTTATCGTCTGCAAAAATTCCACATTTCCCCTAATAATGGTTAAGGGAGTTTTTAAATCATGAGAAGCTGCTGAAACCTGAAACATCAAATCTTCCTTCTGCTGTTTCTCATTAACTATTAATTGTCGAATTCTATCTTGCATCACAATAATCCGATTTCCTGTCTCGCGAAATTCTTTAACCGTTAAACTTTCTGTACATTCCTTCTTCAACCACATACTATTTTCATAAATCAAAGTCATTTCATAACTCAGTTTTTTCAACAATTTTCCAATGTGATAACTTATTAGAACAATCAATAAAACACAAATATATATCCATGATGACACATTAAAAAAGATTGATAGAACACCACTATTGTTTAAAGTTTTCCCATCTTCATTTATTTGTATAGATACTGAAGCTAAGGGAATAAGATAGGCCATTAGTAAGCCAAGACTAAACTGCCAAATAATTCTCCAACAGGTTTCTCGAATTAATTGTCTAAAACTTTTGATTCTACCCATTGATATCCTCCACCGTATAAGGTTTTAATTGGATTTAATTGATAAGGTTTCAACTTTTGACGAATTTGATAAATGTACTCTGAAACCGAACGTAAGAGCGCTTCTGAACTTTGTGGATATAGATAATTATAAATTTCCTCAATAGAATATATTTTACTTGGGTTGCTTGCCAAAAGATTCACTATGTCAAATTCCCTCCTTGTCAGAGCAATCTTATCATCGTTTACAAATAGTTCCTTACTATCCGTATATAGTATAAGCTTCCCAATCTTTATTTGATGAACATTTCCTTTAATCCGTTCTTCACGACGTAAGTGCATTTTAACACGTGCTAACAATTCTTGCATACTAAAGGGCTTCATAATATAATCATCAGCACCTGCATTAATTCCAGCTACTAAATCTTCATCCATATCCTTAGCAGTTATAAAACAGATAGGAACAGTTATCTGTTCGCGAATCATCTGACAGATCTCTAAACCACTAACAGGCATCATAATATCTAATAGAATCAAGTCAAAGCCTGTAAAATCACAAAGATCAATCTCTTCTATCTTATTTCGTATGACTACTTCATATTTTTCATATTCTAGTACTTTTTTTATTAGGCGAAGAATAGCGAGATCATCATCTACCACCAAAATTTTATAAGCCATAACTCACCCTCCTAACTATATTATAGCACTAACCAAGAAAAAGACAGGACATCCCCTGTCTTTAGCGTACATTTCTTCCTATAAGTATCAATGTAGCAAATAGAAAAACAATTAATAACCAAACTATTTGTATCCCTAAGCCTTGCCACACTGGATAATAAAGCGACAAGGGATGGGTATAAAAACAATTCATACTAGCTAGTAATGGTAAATTTCTAAAAAAAGAACTGAATTGTAGTAACATTTGTCCCAACCCCAATAAAAGGGATAAACTGATTCCCAAAATTAAGATAAAAGACTGGGAAATAAATACAAAAATACCACTTAAAAGAGAGAAGGTTAGAATAGAAATACATGCTGGAAATAGGATTGTCAGAACATGTTTAATATTACTCAAAAGATTGATATTGTAGTATCCTTGGGCGATTAGTATACATAATGATATTACAGCGACCAATAATACAATTTCCACACATAATACAATAGCTAGTTTACAGATTATAAATTTCAAACGATTTGGACATGTAAGAAAACTGGTACGAAGGCTAGAACCTGTAAATTCCTGACCTATAAATAGAACCGCTAGACTAACGAAACCTGCCTGTCCTAAATAGAGACTTTGCAGTAGCTGTTCCAAAACAAACTGTAGAGTCAACTGGTCTGGCTTACTATTTAAAAAAACAACCATCGCCGGAATACACAGTAATAGAGCACCTATAATCAACCAGTGCCAAGGATTCATAATAAACTTGAGATACTCACTTTTAAGTTGTTCTTTCAACTTATTCACCTCCTCCAATATCTGACTTGAGTAAGCGGTAAATTGCTAAAGCCAAGAATGAGAAGTTCCAACAAAGTAAAAATAAAATATGTTGTAAACTATTATGTTCTAAAATTTGAGGAGATGTAGCAATCAATCCTTGCCCCAATGCAACTGGAAGAAATTTTGCAGCCGATATATAGTTTGCTAAGAATGTTCCTAAATTGTAGACTTGAGGAAGCAAAAATAATAGAGGAACAATGGCTGTTTTAAATGTCAAAGCCATAATATAGGCCAGCAGTCCCAACAAAGTCCAAGCTATACTGGCTAAAAATATATAGAACCAAACTGTTCCATTTAGTAAAAAAAGCAATAAGCCATCTTGTCCTAAAACATAATGTGTCATGTTAATTGTCAAGAATATTGATAGAAAGGAAATGATAAAAGAAAATATAAGCCAAACTAATGTTTTTGAAACTAGGAAAGTACTTCGATTTGTAACAGAGAGGAGGCTTGTACGAATAGCCAAGCCTTTGTATTCCTCGGCTCCGTAAATTGAGCCTAGGATAATCATAATAAAAACACCAAATAAAGTGACATCAAAACCTAAAAATTCAATAGGAGGTAAGGCCTCTGCTAAATCTGGATTTGTCTCTGGTGTAGCATGGATACCAACTGAAACAATTTGAGAAGCACCAATATTTGCTAAAAACGTTTGAAATACCAGTATCAAGAATAGTACAACATGAGTAGCTCTATTATAAAGTAATTTCAATATTTCAGAATGAAGAGAGTAAATAAGTGCCATGTCACTTCCCTCCCTCTGTTAAACTAAAGAAGACTTCCTCTAGTGAAGAAAGATTTTTCATCACTTCTTGTAAAGTCCCTTTTATAAGAACTTTTCCTTTATTTATGATAACTACATCATCTGTTACTGCTTCCACTTCCGATAATATATGAGATGACAGTAAGACGGTCTTCCCTTCTTGAGCTTGTTTTTTTATAAACTCTCTAAACCACCGAATTCCTCTTGGATCCAACCCATTAGTCGGTTCATCCAATATCAGATATTGAGGATTTCCTAATAGAGCTGTTGCAATTCCCAAGCGTTGTCCTTCTCCTAATGATAATTTCCCAATTTTAGATTTTTTCTTATGACTAATATCCACCATATCCAAGACTTGTTCAATTCGCTGACTGGATATCCCATTACTAGCAGCAACAATTTTCAAATGTTGATAAACAGTCCGATCATCAGGAGCTCCTACACTGTCAAATGAAGCTCCTACAGTCTTTAGAGGAAATTTTAATTCCTTATAAGTTTGATCTCCAATTTTGGTAAGACCAGATGTTGCTTTGTCTAATCCTAATAAAATACGTAAGGTTGAACTTTTACCAGCTCCATTTGGACCCAGGAAAGCAGTCACTTTACCTGCTTTTGCTTCAAAAGAAATATCTTTTAAAATTTGAGTTTGGCCATACGACTTACATAAATTTTTAATGGTAATACTTTGTTCCATAGATGTTCTCCTATTCTATTTAATATTTCTAAAAGTAACTATATCTTATACACTCATTTTCGGATTTTTTTCAGAATTTAGAGAGTAAAAAAGATTTAATACTCAATGAAAATCAAAGAGCAAACTAGGAAGCTAGCCGCAGGCTGCTCAAAACACGGTTTTGAGGTTGTAGATAAGACTGACGAAGTCAGTCACATATATACGACAAAGCGACGCTGACGTGGTTTGAAGAGATTTTCGAAGAGTATAAAATTTTGTTTCATTTAATTATCTATATTTGTGTAAATTTAAAAGCCCGATGTTTCCATCAGGCTTCTTTTTTATCCATGTACACGTTTCATATAGTCTTGGTAACTTTCGGTATCCATGAGCTTTTTAGCGTTCTTGACGCGATCTGCTGTTGGTGGTTTAACCCCTTCGAGGGAATATGGAATTCCCAGTTCACGCCATTTGAATTCACCCATGGTGTGATAAGGTAGAATTTCAAACTTATCCACATTTTTGAGGGTCTTGACGAATTTCCCAAGTTCAATCAGGTCATCGTCTCTGTCTGTCAATCCTGGAACTAGCACGTGGCGAATCCAGACAGGTTTTCCAATATCTGATAGATATTGGGCACAGGCCAAGATATTTTTATTGGTTTGGCTAGTGACAATCTTGTGCTGTTCTTCGTTGATTTCCTTGATATCCAAGAGGACCAAGTCAGTGACAGCCATGAGTTTGTCAAACTTCTCAAGGTAACGTGGTTTATTACGGAAAGGAAGGGCACAGGTATCCAAGGTACAGTGGATTCCGTGTTCTTTGGCCTTGGTAAAAAGGGCAATCAAGAAATCAATCTGCAAGAGGGCTTCTCCTCCACTGACTGTAATCCCACCCTTATTCCCCCAGAAACCGCGGTAACGCAAGGCTTCAGTCAAGACATCATCTACCGTCCGTTCACGTGACTTATTGGACTCCATAGCCCAAGTGTCAGGGTTGTGGCAATACTGGCAACGCATGTGACAGCCCTGCAAAAAGACAATAAAGCGAATACCAGGCCCATCTACTGACCCAAAGCTTTCTGTCGAATGCACCATTCCTGTCACTTGTCCATAATCAATTGTTTCTTCAGACATATCGTTACCTTCCTTGAAAACGTTTTATAGTTTTATTATATCATGACTTGAAGGAAAAACAAGATTTTTGCCTATTTTTTAGAAAGCAATCTGTTTTTCAATTTCATTTTCAATTAATTATCATTTTATTCTTCAAAATCAAAACCATACAAGGTTGCAAAATAGTCCTCAGGGCGCTCTGCACGGCGGATTTGACGGCCTTTGCCTTCTTCGGTATGGAGGATTTCCGCAGAACGAAGTTTGGCGTTGTACTGGTAGCCCATTGAAAATCCGTGAGCACCTGTATCATGAATTACCAGCAAATCACCGATTTCTGTATGAGGCAGTTCGCGATTCACTGCAAATTTATCATTGTTTTCACAGAGTGAACCAACCACATCTACCACTTCAGCTGGTCCATCTGGATGGGTCACGTTAGTAATATGGTGGTAGGCTCCATACATAGCTGGACGCATGAGGTTGACTGCTGATGCATCCACACCCAGATAAGTACGGTAAGTTTTCTTCTTATGAGTGACTCTTGTGACCAAAGCACCATGAGGTGCCAACATAAAACGACCCAGTTCGGTGAAAATCTTAACCTGACCAAGACCTGCTGGCGTAAGAACCTCTTCATAAACATTACGAACTCCCTCACCAATCAAGGCGATATCGTTCGGCTCCTGGTCTGGACGATAATTGACACCAATACCGCCAGAAAGATTGATAAAGTCTAGCGAAATGCCCAACTTTTCCTTGATTTCAACAGCCAATTCAAAGAGCTGACGTGCCAACTCTGGATAATAGAGATGGGTGACAGTATTGGATGCTAGGAAGGAGTGAATCCCAAAAGTCTTAGCTCCTTTTTGCTTCAAGATAGCAAAAGCTTCAAAGAGCTGGTCCTTGGTCATACCAAACTTGGCTTCTCCAGGATTGTCCATAATGTCTGTCCCTAGTTCAAAAACGCCTCCAGGATTGTAACGACAAGAGATGATTTCTGGAATGCCTGCTGCACGCTCTAGATGTTCAATATCTTCAAAGGCATCCAAGTTAATGGTCGCACCCAATTCACGTGCATAGGCGTATTCCTTATCTGGCGTGTTGTTTGAAGAGAACATGATCTCAGAACCTGGAAAATCCAGTTTATGACTCATCAAAAGTTCTACATAACTAGAGCAGTCCACACCGCACCCTTCCTCTTGGAGAATTTTCAAAATAGCTGGTGTTGGAGTAGCCTTAACTGCAAAATATTCCTTAAAGCCCTTGTTCCATGAAAATGCTTGGTTGACGGCCCTTGCCTTTTCACGAATTCCCTTCTCATCATACAAGTGAAAGGGAGTTGGGAACTCGGCAACAATCTTTTCTAAGTCTTCTTTATTGATAAATGGTGTTTTCATAAGTTTCCTTCTATTCTATTTGCAAAGAAAGGCTGGGACAATCGTTCCAACCTTTAGTTCTATCTCTTATTTATCTTCGTCAAAGATATTACCAACCTCAACATCGATGGCTTGGTTCTTGACATCAATATTGGTTACCTTCAAGAGTGACTTGTAGTCAAACTGCTTTTCGCGTTCTTCTTGAGCATTATCCGCAAAGACTGCTACACCTGCCAATTCTGAATCAAACTCACGCAAGAGACTAATCATCCCGTTGACAGTTCCGCCGCCTTTCAAGAAGTCATCCACAATCAAGACACGGCTGCCTGCCTTGAGACTACGTTTTGAAAGGAACATTTTCTCAATGCGGTCACCACTTGAACCGGATACATAGTTGACGCTGACAGTTGAACCTTCGGTAATTTTCAGGTCACGGCGCACAATAACAAAAGGAACATTGAGGACATTGGCAACTGCATTTGCAAGTGGAACACCCTTAGTCGCTACTGTCATAACCGCATCAATTTTTTGGTCCATAAAGCTCTTGGCAATAATGCGACCAATATTTTTCAAGATAGCTGGTGTGCTAAGCAAATCAGACAGGTAGATATAGCCACCTGGCAAGATACGGTCACTTTCTGACAACTTGGCACGCAAGTCTTCAACCATTTCCTTAGCATCCTGACTCGAAATAGACGGTGTAAAGATAACACCTCCGCCAGCCCCAGTTACAGTCTGGATGTGACCAATTTCGATTTCCTCAAAGGCGCGTTTGATAATCACGATATCTTCTGAGATGGATGATTTAGCAGATTCATACTTTTCAGCAAAAGTATTGAGACTAGTTAGTTTATAAGGATTATTAATCAAATAGTTGGAAATGACAACCATCCGATCACTTCTTCTTAATTTCATTTCTATTTCCCATTTCATTTAATTTTGATATTTTATCCATTATACCATATTCACATAAAAAAACGAACATTCTTGCCCTAAAAAATGCTCGTTTTTCTTAAATTATTAATCTAAATCTGGTTTGTAGAAGGAACGATTGTCCATAGCGAAGATTTTATTGGTCATCTCTCCCTTATCCACCAAAGCCAGAGCTGTTGACATCATCATCATGCTAGCATCCAGATTGTCAATCATATGGATAATCTCTGCCTCCATAATACGTGGACGAACCGGGCTTCCGTACTCTAATAAACCGTGGTGACTGAGGATAACGTGGCGGAGCAGAACGACTTCTTCTTTGGTGTCATCGATGCCGAGTTCCATCACTGTCTTGGTAATTTCACTATCAATCAGAGCGATATGTCCAAGGAGATTGCCTCGCACTGTATACTCAGTTTGGTCTGGTCCCGTCAACTCGATAACTTTAGCCAAGTCATGTAGCATAATTCCTGCATAGAGCAGGCTCTTATTAAGTTGAGAATAGATTTCGCTAATGGCATCTGCCAAACGTACCATGGTCGCCGTATGATAGGCCAAGCCTGTTTCAAAGGCATGGTGATTAGTCTTGGCAGCGGGATAGGAGTAAAATTCCTTATCATACTTAGTGTAGAGCTTTCGGACAATCCGTTGCCAAACAGGATTTTCAATTTTGAAAATCATTTGCGACATATAGTCACGGATTTCCTTGACATCAACTGGCGACTTGACCTTGAAATCAGCTGGATCATTGGGTTCACCAGGCTGAGGCAGGCGGAGAGTAATTTGATTGACTTGAGGGGTATTGTTATAAACTTCTCGGCGTCCTTTCATGTGGACAACCTTACCTGCGGTAAAGGCCTCAACGTTATGAGGTTGGGCATCCCAGAGTTTCCCTTCAATCTCGCCACTATCATCTTGGAAGGTAAAAGCTAGGTAGTTTTTCCCAGCGCGAGTTTGTCTCAGGTCAGCTGACTTGATTAGGTAAAAGCCTTCAAACAGCTCATCTTTTTTCATGTGACTAATCTTCATATTCTTCCTCATTTTCTTGGAAATGGAGTAGATCAAGCGCAGGCTCACCTTCTGACAACTCAATGTGACGGAGCGTCCGCTCGATAGCTGTGGTACGACGGTTTAATAATTCATCAATATTGCCAGAGGCATGTTGGAGGTGTTTTTGTGCCTTGACCAGAATGCCACCAAACTTGCCAAACTCGGTCTTGACACTAGCAAGAGTCTTGCTAATATGGTCAGCACTCTTTTGGATATTGAGGGTCTTGAAGCCAACTGATAGGGAATTGAGAAGGGCTGATAAGGTACTTGGACCTGCGACAATAATCTGCTCCTCTCGTCTCAAATCATCAAAGAAGATCGGATTGCGAACAATCTCTGAGTAAAGTCCTTCTGTCGGAACAAACAAGACTCCAAAATTGGTCGTCCGAGGTGGGGCTATGTACTTACTCTTGATATCCTTAGCAAAGCGCTTGACGCTTGCTAGGAGTGACTTACGGCAGCGTTCAATCTCGTCCCTATCACCTGCTTCATAGGCTTCTTCCAAGCGGTAATAATCTGCCAGTGGAAATTTAGAGTCGATTGGTAGGTAGACATATTCCTGGTCGCCCTGTCCAGGTAATTTGATGGCATACTCCACTCGTTCGCTAGAGTTTTCAACTGTTGCGTATTCTCGTTCATACTGGGCTGGTGTCATGATGTCTTCGATGATTTGCCCCAGTTGCAATTCTCCCAGAATTCCTCGCGTCTTGGTTCCAGAGAGAACCTTATTGAGAGCACCAACATCGCGGGCAACTGTCTGCATTTCTCCCAGACCACGATTGACCGACTCCAGTTGCTTGGAAACTGTCTCAAAGGAAGCCTGCAAGCGTGTCTGTAAGGTCTTTTCCAACTTTTCCTCGACCGTCTGGCGCATTTGTTCCAAACGTTGCTCATTTGATTCCTGCAGGGCTTGGAGGCGTTGGTCAGTCTTATCCCTAGTTTGGAGGAGATTGTCTGTCATTTCTTGACGGACTTGGGTCAGACCTTGGTGCAACTCCATTCGCACTTCTTGCAAACGATCGCTGACAGCCACTTCCAAATCTTTTTGATCCAGCTGGCTGGCTTGTCTGGCTTGTTCAAAACGATAATCCAACTGGTCTGACAGATGATCTGCCTGATCCTCCAAGCTCTTGGTCAGATGTTTTTCCTGCTTATCCTGCCTCTGCCAAATCAGAAAGAGACCAGCTAGGTTGGCAATTAATAATAGAACAAGTAAACTTTCCATCTTACCTCCTGTCCTTGCTATGCAAGACAACCACATAGCCATCTGGGCAAGTCACCGAAACTTCCCTATCTATATATTCGTTAGAAGCGTACACTTTTTTAAAGAAAAAATTTTCCTCTGTCAACTCATACTTGGCACCAAGAATGGTCAACTGGCTATCCCGAACTGGCATAAAGGCTAGGTAGTCATAATCTGAACGCGGTTCAAGCTGACTGGTTCCTTCTGGACAATAGGCAATCAAATTTTGCCCATCCTCAATCGCTATCTGACGCATATAGGGGGCCAACTTTGGATTGCTAGGCAGAAAGACGTTAGCCAACATATGGTCAATACGGCCACCCAAAGCACCGAAAATAGTGACTTGAGCCTGAGGATTTTGTTTAAAAATGGTCAAGAGAGCCAATTCCAAATCTGTATCATCTTTTTCTGGTCTCGCTTGGACAAAATGCTGAGCTCGTTTTTTAATCACCTGTCGCTCTTCTGCAGTGACAGAATCAAAATCTCCAACTGCTAGAGCGAGAGGCAGATTTTCTTCCAAGACCCAGAGCGAGCCTCGATCCACACCGACAAAGTAATCAAAATCCGTCCGGTAGTGACCGCGTTCTCCGCCTGCAAAAACGGCAACTCTAGTCCAGTTGTTTTCTGAGAGTTTGTACTCGCTCATTGACATCTCCCTTAAAGACATAGGAACCTGCTACAAAAACAGTCGCACCAGCTTCTTTGGCTTGAGCAATAGTTTGGTCATCAATCCCACCATCGACTTCGATTTCAAAGTTCAAGCCTTTTTCCTCACGAAGGGCAACCAACTCACGAACCTTATCCATAGTTTCAGGTAGAAAGGCTTGTCCCCCAAATCCAGGGTTCACTGTCATGACTAAGACTTGGTCAACTAGGTGAAGCACGTGTTTAATGGCTTCAACAGGCGTACCAGGATTGATAACAACTGAAGGTTTAACACCAAGTGAACGAATCTTTTGGAGGGCTCCGTGGATATGAGACGTTGCTTCAACATGGATGCTGATGATATCCGCACCTGCACGCGCAAAATCCTCTAAATGATGCTCTGGATTAGCTACCATCAAGTGGCAGTCAAAGACCATCTTACTATGAGGACGAAGAGCTGCAACCACACCTGCACCAAAACTAATTTGTGGTACAAAGTGACCATCCATGATATCGATATGGGCATACTCTGCCCCAGTTGCTTCTAGGCGTTTGATTTCACGTTCAAAGTTGGCATAATCTGCTGCCAGAATTGACGGAGCAATCTTGTATTGAGACATAGGCTTCTCCTTATTTTGGAATTTTTTTGCTGACTTTTTTATAGGTTTCTCTGCGATTTTCAATTTCGCTAAGGAATTGCAGGTAGTTGTCAAAACGGAAGGTGGCAATGGCACCTTCTTCAACAGCCGGCTTAACTGCGCAAGATGGTTCATGAGTATGGGTACAAGTGCGGAATTTACAGTCTCGACTAACACTAGCAATCTCTGGGAAAGCCTGATTGAGGTCTTCAGCCGTTGATACTTCATAATCCAGCGATGAGAATCCTGGCGTGTCTGCAATTTTACCCCCATTGAGGTTGTAAAAACTAACAGCTCGAGTAGTATGGCGCCCGCGACCCAGACTGTCTGAGATTTCTCCTGTTTCAAGATTAAGATCCGGTGCGATTTTATTGAGAAGAGTTGATTTTCCAACACCAGTCTGGCCCATAAAGACTGTAACCTTGTCTGTCAACAAGGGCAAAAGTTCTTCCTTACTGGTCACAAGGTCATAGCCGATGTCACCATAAGCCTGTTCATAAAAATCCAGTTCTCCTCTATCTTCCAGCAAGTCCATTTTAGAAATATAGACGATGGGATGGATGCCCTTATGTTCCAAAAGAACCAAGAACCGATCCAGCAAATTGCTGTTGAAGTCCGGTTCCTTGACTGACATGATTACCACAGCTTGGTCAATATTGACAATAGGCGGACGAACCAGACTGTTTTTCCGTTCGTGAATTTTGAGGATATAACCTTCTGAATTTTCCTCAGCAGAGAAATCTACCCAGTCCCCAACATAAGGGGTATGGCCTTTTTTACGGAAATTCCCACGCGCGCGTGTTTGATAAACCTGACCCTCACTCTCCACATAATAGAACCCCGCCAAGGCTTTAATGATTTGTCCCTGCATCTTAGAGTCCTTGCCCTTTAAGCGCATCTGCTAGGCTGGCAAATTCTGCTAAGCTGAGGGCTTCCCCACGCACAGATGGAGATAAGCCTGCCTGATCCAATGCCTTGGTCAGCTTATCCTTTACCTCTTCAGTCTTGCCAAAGTAACCTGTCAAGTTGTTCCACAAGGTCTTACGGCGATGGGTAAAACTAGCCTTGGAAACCTTGAAGAAGAAGTTCTCGTCTTCTACTGCTACGGCTGGCTCTGGACGACGCACCATTTTCAAAATGGCTGAGTCCACATTTGGCGCTGGCACAAAGACTGTACGCGGCACGATGAAGGCAACCCTAGCTGTCATGTAATACTGCACCGCAATCGACAAGCTACCGTAAGCCTTGGTATTAGGTTGGGCTGAGATACGATCTGCCACTTCTTTTTGCATCATGACCACAAACTCACTAAAAGGAATCCCACTCTCGATCAAGTGCATGAGAATAGGCGTCGTGATGTAATAAGGCAAGTTGGCTACTACCTTGATTGGCAAATCAGGATTTTTGAAATTCTGGATATGTTGCGCTAAATCCACTTTGAGAATGTCCTCGTTAACCACGGTCACATTGTCAAAATCACGCAGAGTATCTGCCAAAATCGGTACCAAACGGTGGTCGATCTCAAAGGCCATAACTTCTGCTGCACGCTCACCCAAAAACTCTGTCAAGGCACCAATACCTGGCCCAATCTCAATGACATTGACCTGGTCATCAATTTCAGCCGTATCCACAATTTTTTGGAGGATATTGGTATCCGTCAGGAAATTTTGCCCGAAGGACTTCTTAAAGGTAAAACCGTGACGCTCCAGCACTGCCTTGGTCACGCTATAATCTGCAATTCTCATCTATTCTCTTTTCTATTATCTGTTACTACTATTGTAACACATTCCCCTTGTATTTTGGGGGTGAAAATCATACCAAAAAACTATCTTCTCTCATGAAGAAAGATAGTCTTGAAAATCTTTAAAGGTGGACTTAGCGGTTCTCTCGAAACATCCGTTCGAAAAAATCAGCTTCTTTATAACTTCGATTTTCAGGTAGGGTCAAATCTACATCCTCCTCCACGTCGTCCACTGTCAGTTCAACCGTTTGAGGTAAATTTTTCAAACGATAATGCTTTTGCCTTTGCCCTTCAATACTAGCAAAATCAAGCAAATAGCCATTCACTCGGATTTGAACCAAAAGGAGATGATTGGTCATATTTTCCATGATGAGAATATCTTCTAAACCACCTCTGGCACTAGGATAATCAGATACCCTGCGAATACGGATTTTTTCACACATGAGCAAGCTCCCTCATATCAATGATTTCATCGGCCTTATTCCAGACTAGGGGATTATGGGTCGCAATGATGATAATTCGATTTTCATCTTTCAAGCCCACCAAGAGATTCATAACCTCCTCTGAATTTTCAGGATCAAGAGCTGCTGTTGGTTCATCTGCCAAAATCAAGGGTGGATTTTTCAAAATAGTCTTCGCAAGGGCAACTCGTTGAGCCTCTCCCCCAGATAAGGTATAAATTTTTTGTTCTAGATCCAAATACCCTAGATTAACTTTTTCTAAAGCCTCCACTTGCCTTTCCAAACGTTCTACTTTTGAGATTTTCTGACCAACAAAGCCCAAATCCAAATTCTCTTTGATTGATTGGTTTTCTAAGAGGCCAAAATTTTGAAAGAGATAGCCCATCTGGTCTCGAAAATACTCACGAGTGGGAATGGTTTTTAAATCTTTCCCCTGATAGAGAACCCTTCCTCCATCTATCTTTTCTAGTTTACCTAAGATATTCAGCAGAGTCGTCTTTCCGCTTCCACTCTTACCGATTAAGGCATAAACCTTGCCCTTCTCCAGCTTGAGGTTTAAACCAGAGAAAATCGCGCGGTCATTAAACTTCTTTTCCAATCCTTGAATATCAATCATCTTATTTTCCTTTCAATACTGCCATGCTACCAGCTTCTTCTTTTTTATCCTGTCTAACTAAAATCAACAGAGCGTTAAGCGTAAACAAAGCTACAACTAGAGCGCTAATCAAGCTATCTCCTGTCAAAACACTAGATAGGATTAGCCCAAGTAAGAGAACTCCTCCTTGCGCCAGTAAGTACTTGCCATGAAGCTCATAGATTGTCATACCAGAAAGACGTTTAATCATGATCTCCCGTCTAAACTGCTCAAAATAGAGAAGATTCATGGAATCAAATAACAAGATAGCCGTAGATAGAGTCAAAATAGTCCCAATAAGGAGAGAGTAGAACTCCATCCGTTTGTCATT
This sequence comes from Streptococcus mitis, assembly GCF_002096735.1. Classification (GTDB taxonomy): domain Bacteria; phylum Bacillota; class Bacilli; order Lactobacillales; family Streptococcaceae; genus Streptococcus; species Streptococcus mitis_CZ. The sequence goes on from NZ_NCVC01000012.1 coordinate 128,432, forward strand.
TAGTACCTTGGCAAAAAATAGCTGGCTTTTTACCAAATAAGAGACCTTGTGATACAGACCTTGCTCTTTTAGAGCTGTGATGCTGTCTTGATATTGATCTAATTTCAAGGCACTATTAGCCGTAGTTCCCCATAACATCCCTGCAACAGGTCTTGTTCCAGTCGCTTGCGGCGTTAAAACTACAATAATCGGATCTTTTAGGTACTGGCGTGTCGTCTTGTACCCATCGTTATAGAGGAAGCGTTCCTGTCCTGTTTCTGTAAAAGCTAGCGTTACCTGTGGGAGGTAGTGTTTCTGACTCGTCACTTCTACACTTTCAGATGAAAAGTTTTGCAGGTAATCTGTAAATAATCCTTGATAGTAGGCAGACTGCTCTCGCAAGCTCTCAGGCAAGATCAGCCCAAACTCTCCCTCAGACAAGTTTTGCATCTTATCCATAAACTCTGAAGAAACGGTAATCTTTTCTTCTATCAGATAGCGCGGTGAGACATAGATGACATTCCCTGACGGTGTGTAGTCATTGAGACGATTGCCATCTAGGTCCACTTCTGCTCCATCTGAGAAATTGTCAACATTGCTCATAATATAAAAAGAGTCTGTATTGGCTAACCGTTCTTCAGTAAATGTCTGCCACTCACGATTATCCTTACGCATTCCTTCTTCATCGGCAAATGCACTAGACCAACCAAAGGATAGACGGTAACGGTCTGAGGACTGGCTCCATTTATCGCTAGCTCTCTCCATTTCCTGCATTTCACGGTAGTGGGGTAGGAGAGCAGTCGCACTCGAGCCGACCACCAGCACGGCCAAGAGTTGCCCCACCATCATCAATGTCATCATACGTTTGAGAGGGAGTTTCCCTTTCAATAGATCCACCAGACTATTTTCTTGTAAACCAAGTAGATACACGATACTTAATAAGGTAGAAATCCCTACCAAGGCCAATCCATAAAGCAAAAGACCAATGATGACCAGTTGTACCGTTGCCATAAACAAGGCACCTTGATACCAGAGAATCCCCAATCCCAAAAGACTGGATACCAGCACTGAGCAGATAAGCTGTCTCACATCTTCTAACACTGGTCTGAGAGCCACCCCAAACAAGCTCTCACCAGCTATTAAGCGAATCCCTGCTTGACGAAGGGACTTGATCCGATAAATCAGGGTCAGACTCATAAAGGTCAGCAGAAAAATAGCTAGACTCAGTAGCCCCATAGGGGTGGCCGCCAATAATAAGACTATCGAAAATGGATCTTCTCCATTCGAAACAAAGCCTTGATAACCAAGTTCTTTCAAGGTGGTCTGTAAACTCACTCCATCCAAACTTCCTGACACAATCAAGTAAGACCCTAATAAATCACTCGTTTCTGAACTCTCCTTGGAGGAAATGGTCAGACCTTCTGGAAGCTCTCCCTCACCATAAGTGGCATAGATAAAGCGTGTTTCTCCAGCTTCATTTGGCTCAACAATCCGACGGGCGATGAGACTATTATGCTCTACCGCCAAGTGACTCAAAGCCTCTGTCACCTCTTCGCGACTAGCTACTGGTTGATTTATCACCATTCCTGTCACATCAACAGAAGGATAGTTACCAAATAAAATCTCTTCTCGATGGTCAACGGAAGTTATCACCATATAAAGCGATACCAATACCATTGAAATCAAAATAAATAAACGTTTCATCATTTCCTCCAAAAAGTTACTTGGTCACTTAGTGAGAAGGTGACCAAGTAAAGCTAAACAATAGGGCTATACCATTCTAAACATTATAGTAGAATGCAACTTTCTCTCCCCAAGAAGTACGAATCCATGCACGAGAAGTCCCTCCAGCACCAGCATATCCCTTATCAGATGAACCAGTTTTTCTACTAACAACTGTTGAGCTATGATATTCTGAAGAGTGATAGTAGTTTGAGTAAGCACCTCCGTCACCTGAACCATACGTCCAGACACCACCATCTGGATACTTAACCGCGGCCGATACTACTGCTACACTTCCACCTAATGTTGCTGCAATGCTCGCTACAAGGGCTAATTTTTTAACTGTTTGTTTCATATTGATACTCCTCTATTTTTTATTTTATCATAAATATTTATTATATATTGTCCATTTTCTATTCAAGTAAAACTAAGTCATGGATCATAGACCTTTTCAAAGCAACACCTCATGGTATCCTCTCCTTATTTTTCTAATTTAGTCTATCAAGTTGTATTTATTATATGTTATGAATAAATTTTTTGAGACTAAGTAGACATAACTAAATTTTATTTAAACCACCAAGTAACTAAATAAAATAAACTAAAAAAGTTCATACTGTAATCTCCTTTCACATTTTTATTAATTATAAATTATTCTTAAATAAACTCAAAGGACATCAATGTCCTTAAAATAGAACCATTTCGTGTCATTTTTAGCTTATATATAAAAAACAGTCCTAAAGACGAACTTTAGAACTATTTCAATACTAGAACAAGGACATTTTTGTCACTGATTCACTATGTTTATAAATATTTTTTTAAATCTTCTTGCCATTGTTTCTCCAACATAGTAACTAAATAAGAATTTTCTATTATATCAGCAAATAGCTTCGATTTCTGATAGAACTGTTCGGCAGAAACATAATCATTGTTTATTATTAGAGATAATTTCCACTCCAACATTAATATAATTGGTTTCTTCTGAAAATCTTGTGTTTTTTCCATTATATGATTAAGGCTAAAGATATAAGCTTCGAGTGAATCATAAGACGACAAATTATCCAAACAGGCTAGACCCGAAAACAAAGTGTTACTTAAAGCAAACAGATATTCTGGTGCAATTAATTCTACATGATTTGTCAAACGAACTAAAAACGAATGAATTCTGTTAATTTCTTCAATCTGATTTTGACCTTGTTTTATCTTTGTAAGCACTATAGCAAAATATAAGTTGATAACTTCTAATTCATTTATCAAAAACAATTCCTTATCATAAATTATTTTAAAATAATCGTCCAGTACGGTTTCCCCATATTCTGGTCGTCCGCTTCGAATAACATCTATCGTTGCTCTAGTAGCTTCAAACCATATTTTTTCCTCATTAGGAAGTTGCTCATAAAATAAATCCTCTATCTCTTCCAAACACGCTTCCTTCTTATCATACTCCTCTTCTTTACTATAGATTGGTTCACGTAAAATCTGGTATTTCAATTCTAAATAAGCAGAAGGAAGAGCTGAAAAATCCGGCATAAGGCTATAAGCTGGAACTCCTAACCGGCGAGCAATATAGTCTAACTTGGGCAAACTTGGTTGCGAAGCTCCACTTTCAATTCGCGACAGTTGACGAACTGTCAGTTCTTGCTCATCTCCACAAAAATCTGGACGACTAATTCCTTTTTCTATCCGAATCTCTTTAATTTTTTGACCAATTAACATTAGACGCCTCCTCTTCTACCTGCTTCGAAAAATACTGTGAAACTTAAAAAATTGTAACGGCTACATCTTTCCTACTCATAAGATTTCATAGCTTCTTCCACTTCCGCCAAGGTGACCCCAAACAACTCTAGGCGTTTGAGGAGTTGCTTGCCGTTGGAATAGCCAATTCGGAGAGCCTCTCCTAGATATTCTCGTCGCTTACGGCTGTCTGCCCCTGCTAGAAAACCAAGGCGAATCAAGTCGCTACGACTGATATCAAACTGACTCTCATGTTCAAATTGTTCTGTAATCTGAGCTAGAGCCATTTTCAGGTCTTCATAGCTGGCATGCTCAATTCCCAGAGAACGGCCCTTGGTCTTGGACTTGGGAACAGCTTCATCTCGTTTGAGGAAGGCATGCTGAACTGTTGGAATAGCCGTCATAATCATGCGACGAATCCGCTCCCCATTAAAATCTGGGTCTGTAAAGACAATGACTCCATGAAGCTCATGTAGGCGCTGAATACGTGCAATATCTTGCTCATTGATGGCAGAACCTCGTGTCTCATAGGTCTCTACATCGAAATAGCGTTTGAGATTGGCCGTATCATCGCGCCCTTCGACCACGATAACTTGGGAAATTTTTTCTTTCATTACTTGCTGTCCAATCCAAAAATTCGTTCTGCATTTGCAGTTGTTATCGCCGCTAGCTCTTCTGTCGTCATACCACGTAAGTCGGCGATAAAGTCCACTACATAGCGAGTGTAGGCTGTTTTATTTTCACGACCACGTTTAGGAACAGGAGCCAAGTAAGGCGCATCCGTCTCCACCAAAATCTTGTCCAAAGGAAGTTCTCTAGCCGCCTCTTGGATGTCGGTGGCCTTCTTAAAAGTCACCACTCCTGAGAAGGAAATAGTCATGCCAAGCGCGACAAACTTCTCTGCCCACTCAAGAGTCCCTGAAAATGAGTGCATAATCCCACCACGAGGACCAACGCCCTCACTTTTGATAATCTCATAGGTATCTTCCAGCGCATCACGAGTATGGACAACAAAAGGTAAATCCAAGTCCTTAGATAACTGAATCTGACGGCGAAAAACCTGCTCCTGCACCTCTTTTGGCGCTGTCATCCAATGGTAGTCCAAACCAATCTCACCTAAAGCAACAACCTTGGGATGCTTGAGCTTATCAAGCAAGTAGGCTTCAATCTCCTCCGTGTAAGTCCCTGCTTCTGTCGGATGCCAACCAATAGTCGCATAGAGCTGGTCATACTCATCTACCAACTCCAAAGCACGCTCAATCGTCGGTTCATCAAAACCAACAATATTCATCTGTGTCACACCCATCTCAGCAGCCAAGGCAATTTCTTCTGCCTCACGACCAGCAAATTCTTCTACATTCAAGTGTGTATGTGTATCAAAAATCATCTCTTCTAACCTCGTTTTCTATCTTCTATTATACCAAAAAACTGCCCTCTCTCCTCATCTGTAAAAAATATTCTAAAATCCATCGTCGTCTCTTGACGCTATTTTTCCAAAGCAGTATAATAGCACTTATTGAAATTTTCAGAAAAGGAAAATACCATGTTTACAAAATTAAAACAGACCTTTATCGGTCGTCCTCTTAAGTCCTTAACAGAAGGCGAGGGAGGGCTGCTGGGAAAAATGCAGGCCTTGGCCATGTTGTCAAGCGACGCTCTATCTTCCATTGCCTATGGGCCTGAGCAAGTAGTCCTCGTCTTGGCTAGTCTCTCTCCTCTTGTTATATGGTGGAGCCTTCCTATCGGCCTTTTTGTCCTCCTACTTCTGGCCAGCCTGACCGTTTCCTACCGTCAAATCATCCATGCCTATCCTCAAGGAGGAGGGGCCTATATGGTTACTCGAGAAAATCTATCTCCCGAGCTAGGCTTGATCGCTGGAGGTAGTCTGCTAGTTGACTACATGCTGACCGTAGCGGTATCTGTTGCATCTGGAGCCGATGCTATCACAGCAGCTCTCCCTGCTCTCCACCCTTACAACCTCCACATTTCCATTTTTCTAGTTTGCTTGCTTATGCTCTTGAATTTACGGGGTTTGAAAGAATCTGCCAGTTCACTGATGATTCCTGTCTATCTCTTTATCATCAGTACTGTCTTTCTCTTGCTCTACGGAATCTTTCAACTAATGACAGGTACTCTCAGCTATCAGGCGACCTCTCCTATTGGGCATGCTGTACCGAGTCTGTCTATCGTTCTCATTCTAAGATCTTTTACCAGTGGTTCTGCCTCTCTGACAGGGGTTGAAGCTATTTCAAATGCGGTTCCCTTTTTCAAGGCTCCAAAAGAAAAGAATGCCGCTCAAACCTTGACCATCATGTCACTGATTTTAGGTTTTCTTTTTGCTGGTATTACCTTCCTAAACTACTGGATGGGGATTATGCCTCAACACGGAGAAACCATTCTTTCACAGATGGCTCAAGGCATCCTTGGTAATTCCTTCTTAGGCCACCTTGGCTATTATATCTTCCAATTCTCCACAGCCTTGATTTTGGCCGTAGCTGCAAATACCGGCTTTTCAGCCTTTCCTATGCTGGCTTACAATATGGCTAAAAACAAATATATGCCTCATCTCTTTATGGAAAAAGGAGACCGCCTAGGCTACTCTAATGGAATTTTAACTCTGGCTTTTGGGGCTATGATTCTTCTTCTCATTTTTAATGGCAATACCGAACGTTTGATTCCCCTTTATACTATTGGTGTCTTCGTGCCCTTTGCCCTTTCTCAGACTGGGATGATTCGTCATTGGAAAAAAGAAAAGGGGGCAAATTTCTTAAAACCTGCCCTTGCCAATATCCTTGGAGCCATCATTTGCTACGCTATCGTGTTAATCCTGCTCTTTTTCCGTCTCAGTGATATCTGGCCTTTCTTCCCGATTATTCTCGTACTCACCCTACTCTTCTTGGCGATTCACAGTCATTACCAAAAAGTGGCCCAACAACTACGACTCTATGAAGGCATCGAAAAACGTACCTACGATGGAAATCTAGTTCTGGTCCTAGTAGGGAATGTCACCCGTGTAAGTGTCGGAGCCATTAACTACGCTCAAAGTATCGGAGATGAAGTCCTAGCCATGCACATTTCTACTAAGGAAACAGCAGAGAAAGACCAAGAAATTCTCCAAGAATTTGCCGATTACTTCCCAACCATTACTCTGAAAAATATCAAGACCAGCTACCGCGATATCATCACGCCTACTGTCAAGTATGTCAAACGGATATCCGAGGAAGCCCAGAAAAAGAACTATACAGTCACTGTTCTGGTACCCCAGTTTATCCCTAATAAACCTTGGCAAAATATCCTACACAATCAGATGAGTCTCAAACTCAAATATGCCCTCCGTTGGCACCAAGACGTCGTTGTCGCTAGCTATTCCTATCACTTAAAAGAATAAAGAAAAGGCCCTACCAGAAGCAAGAAGCTCTGGTAAGGCCTTTTTCTGAATCCAGTCACTATGCTTATACTCAATGAAAATCAAAGAGCAAACTAGGAAGCTAGCCGCAGGCTGCTCAAAGCACTGCTTTGAGGTTGTAGATGAAACTGACGAAGTCAGCTCAAAACACTGTTTTGAGGTTGCAGATAGAACTGACGAAGTCAGTAACAATATATACGGTAAGGCAACGCTGACGTGGTTTGAAGAGATTTTCGAAGAGTATTAACTGAAAAGCATTACTAGGAATATCATTGAATGTGGTTAGCTAAATCTTCCTGAGCTTTTTTATTTGACTCAGCTTTTTCTTTTAGCCATTTTTCATAAAGTTCTTGGTACTGTTTAGCAGTTACTGGCTCTTTTTGCAATTCAACATATTTGTAGTTGTCCGCATTTCCCTTATGACCAACGAATGAGAATGGGCCTGTAAACGGTACAGTCTTACGGAAGATTGGGTTAGCTCCACCACTTTGAACTGGTAGGAAGAGGGCGCTATCTGTCAACCAAGCTTGGGCTTCAGCATATTTTTCATAGCGAGCTTGAGTATCTGTGATTTCCGCATCAGCCTGATCCAAGAGTTTCTTGTAGTCAGCAAGACCAATCTTGTCCTTGACTTCCTTGTCTTTTCCTTCAGACAAGCCCATGTTTTTCAACTGAGAACCTGTCTCTGGATCAAGAATAGCTAGGTAAGTCTTAGGATCTGAGTAGTCTCCACCCCATCCTGAGATGTCGATATCGTAGTCTTTTTGTTCTGCTGTATCTGCAAAGTAGGTTGCTTGGTCTTTTTCATCTGGAGAAAGTTGGATAACATCGATAACTACATTCTCCTTACCAAGAGTTTCTTCCACTGTTTGTTTGAAAGATCCAGCCTGTTGAACATCCAACTTAGCAGTCTGGTCAACTGGCATATCCAAATGAATTGGGAAGGTTACTCCCTGTGCTTGCAGACTTTCTTTAGCCTTCGCAAACTTCTCTTTGGCCTTGTCAGGGTTCAAGAAGGCTTGCTTACCATCGTTTAGGTTAATATTTGCCCAATCTTTACCGTAGTTGACAATTTTCTCATTGACAATGTCACCGAAGTTCTTATCACCAACTTGGACAAAGTCACTTGGTGTAACCGTATTACGCAAGATACGGTCTGCTCCATCTTCACCATTTGTCTGTGCTGCATAAGCATGACGGTCAAAGGCAAAGTTGATAGCCTGACGGAAATCTTTATTTTGCATAGCTGCGCGTGAATCTGTCTTTTCCTTATCAGACTGTTTCATAGTTTGCTTGTAGCTTTGACGATTCACGTTGAAAAGATAGTAGAAAGTAACTGAGTTTTGTGGTGTATAGGTAATCTTGTCCTCATTTCCCTTCTTGAGTTCAGCAAAGACTGAACTTGTTGGGAAGATACGGCCATCTGTATAGTTACCATCCAAGAAACCTCTAGCAATGCTGTCTTGGTCAGAACCGTCAAAGAAAGAGAGTTTCACTTTCTCGATTTTAACATTATCCTTATCCCAGTAATTAGGGTTTTTATCAAATTCAATCAAAGATTTTGATGTGAAGGATTTAAACAAGTAAGGACCATTTGACAAAATACTTGATGGTGTCACACTTCCAAAGTCATCTCCCTGAGACTTCAAGAAGGCTTCATTTACAGGACTAAGGATACTTGCTGTTGTTTTAGAGTTCCAATAAGTCTCAGGTTGGTTGAGAGTGTATTGTAGCGTGTAATCATCCACTGCCTTCACACCAACAGTTCCAAAATCAGATGATTTTCCTTCAACATAGTCTGCTAGCCCCTTGATAGAGTCTTGTACCAAGTACAAGTTTTCAGCTTTTTTATCAGCCGCATACTTGAGACCTGTCACAAAGTCATGAGCCGTTACATCTGCATACTCTTCTCCTTCAGAAGTGTACCATTTAGCCCCCTGACGGATTTTATAAGTGTAGGTCAAACCATCTTTTGACACTGTCCATGACTCAGCCATAGATGGGATGAGATTGCCATACTGGTCATTTTCCAACAACCCATCAATCAAGTTGGTTGTGATACTAGATGTTGAGTCTCGAGTAGAGGTAATATAATCCAAGGTATCTGGGTTGCTAACAAAGATATAAGAGTAAGTCTTGTCTGCATTACTTGATTGGGAAGACCCACATGCCGCTAGAGCTAGACCTGCTGTCAAAGCCATAGCTCCAAAAAGCATAACTTTTGATTTCTTCATGATTATTCTCCATTTTTTACTATATGTGAAATATTATACACTATTTGAGCAAAAATATAAAGCCTTTTTAACTTTTTTACAAAAATAAAAATCAGTAGACTCGAGTTCCTACTGATTTTTGTTATGGTTCGTTTGGATTATGCAGCCAAAACTTTGCGTCCTTTACGACGACGAGCTGCCAATACGCGACGACCGTTTTTAGTTGACATACGGTTACGGAATCCGTGTTTGCGCGCACGACGAAGTTTACTTGGTTGATAAGTACGTTTCACGATGAATACCTCCTCATAGATTTTGTATTCGTTTAGCCGGCTATAAAGTGATCAGTTACTAAACATACTTTACTATTCTATCTGATTCTTTTACTTTTGTCAATAGCTCTAGGCAAATGTTTCCAGCTTTTTCGAATGTAAGCCCTATCTACGATACTGTTTCAAGAAACGAGTCATCTTTTCTTGGATTTGGGCTAGTTCATCAACACGAGGAAGGTAAACGATACGGAAGTGGTCTGGTTCCTGCCAGTTAAAGCCTCGACCATGAACCAAGAGAACCTTTTCCTGCTTCAAGAAATCAAGGACAAACTGTTCATCATCATCGATACGGTACATATTGCGGTCGATTTTAGGGAAGATATAGAGTCCAGCCTTGGGTTTAACGGCAGACAAACCTGGAATATCTTGAATGGCATTGTAGATGAAGTTTCTTTGCTCGTAAATTCGTCCACCTGGAAGGAGCAATTCATCAACTGATTGGTGACCACCCAAGGAAGTTTGTACGACTTGTTGGGCCAAAACGTTAGAGCAAAGACGCATATTGGACAGCATATTGAGCCCTTCGATATAGCCTTTAACATGTGTCTTAGGTCCAGACAAGACCATCCAACCTACACGGAAGCCAGCAATACGGTGGGATTTTGATAAACCATTCATGCTGACACAGAAGACATCTGGTGCCAAGCTCGCCACAGGCGTATGCACGTGTCCATCCATGACCATGCGGTCGTAAATTTCATCCGCAAAGATAATCAAATCGTTTTGACGGGCAATCTCAATAATCTCCAACAAGAGTTCCTTAGGATAAAGGGCTCCAGTTGGGTTGTTTGGATTGATAAGGACGATTGCCTTGGTGTTGGAAGTGATTTTTGACTTGATATCGTCAATATCTGGGTACCATTCTGCAGCTTCATCACAGATATAGTGAACGGCATTTCCCCCAGCTAGGCTAACAGCTGCTGTCCAGAGAGGATAGTCTGGCATTGGCACCAAGACTTCATCCCCGTTGTCCAAAAGCCCCTGCATGGACATGACAATCAACTCACTGACACCATTTCCAAGGTAGATATCATCAATATCTACATTTGGGAATTTCTTCAATTGGCAATACTGCATGATGGCCTTACGGGCTGAGAAAATCCCTTTGGAGTCAGAATATCCTTCACTATCACGCGCATTCATAATCAAGTCATGAATGACCTCGTCTGGCGCTGTAAAGCCAAATTCTGCTGGATTTCCTGTATTCAGACGTAAAATTTTTTCTCCGTTTGCTCGCATCCGCATGGCTTCTTCCAAAACAGGACCACGGATATCATAAGCAACATGCTCTAACTTACTAGACTTGTTATATTCTTTCATCTTGTTTCCTCAATTCATCAGGATAGTAACATTATACCACTAGAAAGAAAATGCGACAAGTTTACTGAAATGTGTTACTAGATTAAGATAGAAGAAAAACCTCGCTAAAAGCGAGGCCAAGACAGGGGAGATAGCAGGTATTTTGCGAAAGTCACATCACATACCAAAAGATAAACCTAGAAAAAGCAAGCCTAAAAAGGAGTCATAAAGAAGATTGAACATGAGGAAAAGTCCCCATATCATCAAGTAATCTAAGCGTCCACTTCTTTTTGCAACTAGGAATAATAGCAGATGGTAGAGTAGATGAAAGACTAAAAAGCCGATAAAACCTGGATAAAGAAGCGGTATCAGACTCTCTAATTGCCAGAGTATGATAACTTCTACCAAGACCGACACTAGGATTATTCCATAATAAAGGAAATTTGATTTTTTTGTTTCTTGAAAAGAGCTTTTCATCATTCTCCCTCCCTTCACTTCTTTCCTGCTATCCTTTCTTTTATTTTATCATATATTTATATAGATTTTAATCGCTAACATTCTTTTGAAAAATACTTTTTTTGCTTTACTTCTATAGTGAAAAGGTTTACAATTATAGTAAGAAAATTTCAGGAGGTTTCATTATGGCACAACGTTACCAAAATATCATGGTCGCAATCGATGGTTCTAAAGAAGCAGACTTGGCTTTTGTCAAGGGAGTTCATTCTGCTCTACGAAACGACGCTAAACTCACCATCGCACATGTCATTGACACACGCGCACTCCAAAGCGTATCCACCTTTGATGCTGAAGTTTACGAAGAACTCCAAGTCGACGCTGAAAGTCTGATGAAAGAGTACGAAAAACGTGCTAAAGATGCTGGTGTGACAGATGTTCATATCGTCATTGAAATGGGAAATCCAAAGACCCTACTGGCACGTACTATTCCAGATGCTGAGGAAGTGGACCTCATTCTTGTTGGCGCCACTGGTCTCAACGCCTTTGAACGCCTCTTGGTCGGATCTTCATCTGAATACATTCTCCGCCATGCTAAGGTTGATTTGCTGGTTGTGAGAGAACAAGAAAAAACCTTATAATCACGAAGAAAAGGAGCTCAGCGCTCCTTTTTGTTTACTATTTATACTCTTCGAAAATCAAATTCAAACCACGTCAACGTCGCCTTGCCGTACTCAAGTACAGCCTGCGGCTAGTTTCCTAATTTGCTCTTTGAT